>NZ_JAPDHR010000019.1:0-9964 GCF_030063005.1 Dehalobacter sp. | reverse complement strand
ACTTCCGGTTTGGAATCGTAAATTCCGGAAAATCGCGGATTTTTAGATGACTAGAATTTACTCTTGCAACAGGTGTGCTGAACTAGAATTTACAAATGCAAACTGGAAGTCAGGTTTCCAATTCACCAAAATAAAAATATCATTTATATATTCAAGCTAAATTTCGAGTTATATACTTATAATGCCATAAATTAATAAATATTTCCAGATATTTATATTCTTAACATAAATGTTGGTCAAACTTCACATCCGTATCAAAAGTCGTTAAAGTTAGTTTTAGGAGTGCTGCAAAAGGCTTTAAGGCGTTCAAGACTTCTACGGAGCCAGGATAAATTGTGCATGAAATGTCTTCCTGTAATCATCCACTGATGAATGCCAAGCTACCGAACGGTTATTGAAGAGATTTTATCGCTTTCCTGAAAAGGGTTTAGCTGCCGGTCATTTTTATTCTTCTTTATGATCCTCCTCTTGTCGTAAATATTTTAATTTTGATTCAACGAAGACATTTCCGTTATCTATCTTCAAAATCCGCGAACACATCTTTAATGCCGTCTGACGATGGGTAATGAGCAGACAAGTGCTCCTGCTGCTAAAATTTTGAATAGCCTTGAGTACTTCCAACTCTGTTTCCATGTCCAGGGCAGACGTCGCTTCGTCCAGAATCATCACAGGGGCTTTTTTTAAGAAGGCCCTGGCAATCGCGATTCGTTGCGCTTGTCCCTCGGAAAGACCATGCCCGTCCTCTCCGATGACCGTATTGACTCCATGCGGCAGCTCTTGGATAAAGTCCAAAGCACATGCAGCCTGAAGGGCAGTTTCCATCTCTTCCGCCGTCGCACTGAGTTTGCCGCTCCGCAGGTTGTCGGCAATGGTCCCACTGAACAATGTATTTCCTTGCGGAACATAGGTAATCCAATCCCGGGTCACAGCAGTAATTTCATATTTCCGACCGATCGCATCTGTAAAATAGACCTCGCCATCCGAAGGTCTGACCAAAGCCAGCAGAAGCCTGATCAACGTCGTTTTTCCGACCCCCGAAGACCCTACCAAGGCTACCATCTCACCGGGTGCTATATCCACCGAAATCTTATCCAAGACCGGTTTTTCTTTCTCATCTGAATAATAGAAGCTAACCTGACGGAAACGAATACCGACATCCTTCTCTTGCGGGACCTGCCCTTCCCGCCTCTCCATTTGGATCTTTTCCAGTTCCTGCAGTCGCTCCGTTGACGCCAGCATCGCGATGATTTGCGGAAAGGCCCTGGCCAAGCTGACAAAAGGCCCTTGAACTTGCTGAACCAATGTCAGAAAAGCAGTCAATGTCCCATAGGAGATTGCCTTTTGAGACAAACGGACGATCCCCCAGCCAAACGCAACCAGGTAACCTGTCCAATATCCCAGCGAAATGATCGTATTGGCAGATAAGGTCGTCTTGTTTCTCTGAATCACCCACTTCATACGGTTTTGATGCAATCCCTGCAAGGTATCTGTATTTCTGTTTTCCAACCGAAACGCTTTCGTAATGATGAAATTTTGGATGGCTTCCTGAATAAACGAGCGGTAGATACTCTCCGATTCCTGCACTTTATGATTCAAGTTCTTCATCTTTCGGCCCCAGATCCGGCTGAACAACACGGTCGAAGGTCCCAGTATGAACGCAATTACTGCCAATCGCGGCTCATAATAAAGCAAGGTTACAAAAGAACCCACTAACTGCACGCCTAATGCCACAATACCCGGGATCACACTAATAATACAACTGGAGATGTTATTGACATCACTTGTCAACCGTGTCATCAGATCCCCGCTATGATAGTTCGAAAGCGGCAGCCATTCTGTCACCATCATCCTTTTGAAAAAACGCTGCCTCAGGGCGTTGGAAAAGCCTTCGCTGACGCGTACAGAAAGCAGTGACCCGGCAATCGATAACATGATATTAAGAAGTATCGCACCGCCTAAAGCAGCACCGGCCATACCGGCATAAGCCAGTTCTCCTGCAATCGCGTAGTCAATCATATGCTTGGAGAGTATGGCGTTTGCAACACCGAAAAGTGCCCCTGTCGAAGTAATCAGCAGAATGACGATGAGCCTGGGAAGAAAGGGGAGAACATCCGGTTTTATCCAGCGAACAAAAACTATTCCTTTTTTAATTTCATCTTGAATAATCATTCTTTTCTCCTGATATTTTGGGAACATACTATTATAGTGCCATAGTTCCGTTAAAATTTCTACTTGATAATTCTTTTTATGTAATATTCGCTAAGATATTATCTTTTTTTAAATAGGACAAAATCCCAATACCCTAGTCCGTTTATCCTATTGAATTTTGTCATTCGGCTTGATATAGTAACTTTAAGTAAGTTTATTACAAAAAATACATAAATTTAACAAAATAACGTAAATTATCGCGTTATTTTCCAACTGGGAATAAAATAGGAGATGAAAGGAATGATCTACAAAACATTTGCTCAAGGCAAAACAGTCGAAAGGCTGTGGCGCAAAGCTAAAGGGTCTAAGGGGATTCCCTATGACAGCCAGTTGCCAAATTAGTTTTTATATAGTCATCTGTTTTTTCAGCTAGAATGAATATAAAAAAACTAAGCTGGCGGCAGCTGGGGAACCAGTTGCTTTTTGTATTTTTATCTAGTTTGGAAAGGAAGAGACCAATGATTAAGAAACGTATCACAAAAATCGCCGCTGGAATCTTCAGCTTCACACTTATTGTGAACACGTGCTTCGCTGTTCATACCGACAAAATGGTTTCTGCTGCGACTACAGTTAAAGATGTAACCCCCCAGGTGGAATTACTGGGAAACCCGTTCAACAAAGCTACTTTTGCCAAGAATGTCTGGGACATGCAGGTCTATAACAACCGTATTTATCTCGCCCATGGTGATTTTAATACGAACGCCGGTCCGATCCCGGTCATCTACTATGAGCCATCCGCCCAAAAATTCATCACGCAATATACCGTTGATGAAGAGGAAATCGCCCAATATAAAGTACTGGACGGCAAACTCTACATCCCTGGCACCGATTCACGGGGAGATTGGAACAATGGCAATTTCTATACCCTTGAAGATAATGACCAATGGCTCAAAAACGCAACCATTCCGAATGCACTTCATGTTTTCGACATGGCACTCTATAACGGTCAGCTTTATGCAGCCTGCGGAACCAGTAAAACAGGTTGGGGCGAAGTTCTTGTCTCCAATGATATGGGGAAAACTTGGACCAGCCGGGTTCCTCTTGGCTTTACATTTTATGGTTCCTGGGCCACTTCCCTCTTTGAGTTGAATCAAACACTGTATGCTTCAGGAAAGATGATGTACATGAAGCCAACTTCGATCACGACATCATACACCAAGTATGTCTCAATGCTTGGAATCACTGACAGCAGCTCCGCTAGACAGATCTATTCAACCAATTTCGCCAATGGCCTCACTTCGTCCTACGTCTACTATATGAAAAAACCTACAACCTTCCAAAATAAACTTGTATATCTAAATAACCGGATCACCACCTCTCACTGGCTTCCCGATTCTATGTATATTGCCAAAAGCATCAATGAATCCACAAAGGTGATATTCCCTGAGACTTCGGCTGTCCCTGCAGATCTGCTCATCAGAGGCAACAGTCTGTATGCGTTAACCAATGTGAAAAATTCTGCCGGCAATTACACGAGTGTCGTCTACCAAACCACCGATCTTCAAACTTGGGACGAAGTATTCCGTTTTAATACAGACACCTTTGTCAGATCCTTTGAAGAAATGAATGGCGACTTTTACTTCGGTCTAGGCTGCGATTCCGCAACTGTGGCCGCTTCTACAGGCAATATCCTTAAGGTAGCCAGTTCTGCCTATCAGGACATCCCCCTAATTCCCGTAACCAACAATCCCTCAGCGAGTGAATTAACACCATCAACCGCTGAACTCACACAAACCATTCCTGCATCGGCTACAGCCCCTATTATTGTGGACAATACCGACAGCAGCTTTATGAGCAATTCCACTTGGACCATCTCTACACAATCCATCGGCTATTACGGCAGCAACATTCTTAATGACGGTACCGTCGGAGCCGATCAAGGCAAATGGGCCATGTGGGTTCCGACAATAACCGAGTCAGGAAACTATCAACTCTATATGAGATGGACAGCAGATTCCACCAGGCCAGCTGCCGCCCCCCTCGAGATTAAATACAACGGTGGCATGGATACGAGCAAAACGGTCAATCAACAGGAAAGCAACGGTACCTGGGTCCTCATCGGCACCTATGCTTTATCCGCAGGAAGTGATCAATACATCAAGATACTCTGCTCTTCCCCAGGATATACTGCCGCTGATGCTGTAAAATTAGAAAAAGTGAACTGATTTCAAGGAAATGAATAATATAGACAAGCTTCGAGAAAAGCCCGAGGCTTGTCTATATTAATTTACGGATTTTCCGGTACACTTTCATGATGAAGTATCGGCAAGGCCTGAGAATCAGCCAAATATGAACCAGTGTCTTCAGCCTAAGATCAGAGCAAGGAATACGTTTGTCTTTCCGCCATATTGCGGGAACGACAGCGATGATTTGTTCCGGATACAGCGGACCTTCAATCCATTGCTGGGCATCCCCTACCATGAAAAAATGGTCTTTCTTCTTTTTAAGAACCCGATGCATGACATAATAGCTATTCATTCTGCGGATCAGGACAATATCTCCTCTTTTAATCTGGTCGAAGCTGCCCTGGGAGAATTCCACACTATCGATTGCATCCCGCAAAAACGGAACCATGCTGCTGCCGGATACGGGAAGTCTGACATCCTGTCCCTGGCTGAGGAGATCCGAGACTACAGGAAACAAGCCATTGGCTTTCACTTTTTTCACTTGATGCACTGATATACCAACTCCACCGCCTCTTGATCCGGTCTGCAGCGCAGCAAATACACCGGTACGGAAGAGACTATTTTCTCAAAGATACGCATCGCCTCGTTCATATGTTCCTGATCAAAAAACGGCAGGAAAGCTCTTGGCATGAACTGAATGATCGCCTCCCTGAGGTCCATCCTACGAATAGAATTCTCGGCTGCTTGTTCCAGAATAATCACTGCTGACAAGGGTGCAGAATCATTCGTATTAATATTTGATGACCCGCTCCAAGGGGTTCCATAGACAATCACATGGTCTTCCATAATCCGCACAGCAGGATTGTCATCGTTCAACACAAGCACATTCTCCTTATGTTCCTGCCAAAGCCTGGACTGTGTAGACTTCCCCGTTCCGGACGGCGCTGTAAACATGATTGCTTTATCCTGCCACTTTATCGCAGAAGCATGAATTACCAGTCCTTGTTGTTTTAACAAGGCATGCCTGAAGACAATCCCCATTAGGGTAAATGCTGTATGGCGCAGCTTCATTCGGACATAGGATTCTTCCAGCTCATTTTTTTCTTGAATTGCTGCACAGGTTAGCCCAACATTTCGCCACGCGGCATCAATATCCAACAGTACAAGGATTTCCCCCACAGAGCCATATTTCCTTGTATAAAAATAAAACCCGGCTGCATTCGGTTTTTTAATACATTTATAACCGGAGCTCTCGTCAGAGAAATTTTCCCCTTGCGGCAAATCAATTTGTTCACTGGTTTGATAGGTAAAGCATAAATCAGCGGCCTGAGGTTCCGACACATTGTAGTCAATTAGCCCTTCGAACAGCTCAGCGGGGGTGCTTTCATCCATGTGAATGACGAGTCCTGCGACTTGATACTTGGGCAACAAAAACACTCCTTTTGCAGGTATACCTTTTTAAACAACAGGATCGAAAAACAGAATAGCACATCCGTCAAAGGACATGCTATACGTACTTCCATTTGGTACTGCTCGGCTTATGCATTCGTTCTAGGCTGTACACCGTCAATAATACAGATACCTACGTAATCACATACAGAACCTTGCTGCACTACAGCAAACTCATCTTCAGAAGAGAGCTGTACAAATTCAAATTCTGGCTTATTATACTGTTTCAATATAATCACCTCTTAACATTGTAAATAATCAAAAAATCCTATTCTTGGTTGTTAGCAGTAAAAACCTTTCCGCCATAAGTAAATGTACAGAATGGCACATTATCCGGGCAAGACCCGGTCGTTGTACATTGCTGGCTTCCTACTCCCACAGCTGCAAAGCTTTCTTCAACACGTAATGAAATAAAATGAAACTCGGGTTTAAAATAACACTTCATCCTTCTTCACCCCATTCAAATAATAACCTATGAAAGGAGTATACTCGCAGATTCCAGTTTTTTCAAGTCCTATTTTTTGTATATTTATAGAAACAATTAGTGAACTCAGTTGTTTTTTTGGTTATTATAGTCTGTCCTTCTTTTCGCCAGTTCACAGAGATACGGCGCTGGCTTGTCATAGCTTCCGGTTTCCTGATACAGTCTTCCAGGGCAGTGTTCACATAGTACTTGATATTCGCATTCCTTGCACGCCTTGCAGACCGGGATCTGGGCACACTTTTGTTTCAACTCCACCCAGGCATTTTGAAATCCGGAGATAAGCGGATACACTTTGGGTTCCCCCATGATCCCGCAGGGAGCCATGCTGCCATCCCAATTCACCCAGCCGGTACAAGATCCGGACATACATTGAAAGGCAAAATTTTCATCAGTCTGGGCCTTTGATGCAAGGATTTCCCGCATTGCCTCAGCGACAGCATCATCGTTTGGATTCACGGTTTTTTCCGTTTCCCCGATGATTTCGTTGTCAAAGCCGATCTTTCCTCTCTCCGTCATATGGATTTCAAAATTCAGCAATTCTTCCGGAGAAAGGCGGCATTCGCAAGAAGCAGTATTACAGCCTTCACGCACCGGCGCGATATAATTGACCACGCCCAGAACGCATTTCCTCTTCAGGGCAAAATTATGGATCTCGTCAAAGTCCGCTCTATTATATTGTGTAACCGTGGTTTTGATCTCCGTAGGGATCCCTTTGTCCATTAACAGATCAACAGCCCGCGTCGCCCGGTCATATCCATCGGCAAATCCAGTTACTTTCTTGTAGGTATCACGGGAAGCACCATACAACGTAATACTCACAAGTTTCGGCGGAATTCTGGAAAGCCAATTGACAAATTCCGGCGTAATCAGTGTTCCGTTGGTGAATATTTTAATGATTAAACCCAAGTTCATCAATTTTTCATACAACTCTTTAAAATCCTTGCGTAACAGCACCTCTCCGCCGGTCAGCGTAAGAAACAGCAGTCCGGCATCTCGGGCCTCTTCAGCCAATCGAACCCATTGTTCTGTTGTTAACTCTTTTGCTTTGGCCTGTTTATCATTCGCGGCATAACGCACATAGCACATCTTACATTGCAAGTTGCACCTTGCTGTCAGCTCAAAGGAAGAAGCAATAAACTCTTTTCTTTTTTTGCTCTCCAATGCCAAATTGAGATAGAGCTCATTCCAAGTTTTTGCCATCAGACAGAAATCTCCTTATCAGCGTTCACTTTACTACGCTTCAATCAATCCTTTATCTTTAATGCTTTGGATAAATTCCTGAATATCCTTCTTGGCGATATCTTCGTCAACGCTGTATTCCGCCATCAAAACCTGAAGAAGCTCTTCCTCGGTTGTACCCTCTTTCAACTTCCCCCACAGAAGCGCGCCGCTTTCACTGAGTGTCATAATGCCATTAAATTCAACAACGCGCTCACCCAGTGGCACAACAACCCATTGACCGGCTACTTCGCGTAATAAGAATCCCTCTTTTAATTTCAATTACTATCACTCCTCATATACGCATAATAACTAAATATTACCATATAGAATTAAAAAAACATACAATTATTTTTAAAAATTTCATTTATTTCTCTGTTCCAGTTCCCAGATCCGTCTTTTCAACTTTTTAATATAATGAACTATTCCAAATAAAAGCGTGACAAGTAGAACACCCGTCAAAACCCCCGCAGTATCGATGCAAATATCCAGGATCCGCGACGTGCGCATCGCAGAGAATCTTTGATGATATTCATCAATGATCCCGAAAAGCGGGGATAGCAATACCGAAAACACAGCTGCCGGCACAACACGGTTAAAAGCGATATTCAGCATGATGCACATAACGGTGCCAATGAGTGCATATTCAATAAAATGAGCTGCCTTTCTGAGCAGTTGATTAAAGGTGACTTTCCAAAACATATCTCCTCTGTCCAGATCAAAATACCGATCCAGCCAATCAATCATCTGATCAGCGATCCTGATGCTTAAATGATTCGACTGCGTTCCTGTCTGACTGCTTAGCTTCCATGAAAGGAAGACTAGAAACACAAGCACAATAAACAAGCCAACTGTCCCAATTATTCTTCTTATGATGCTGCTTTTCATTTGTTACCTCAACCATATACTGTTCAAAATATATCCTTGTCACCTTAATGGACCAGACAATGCTGCAACATCTCCACTGCCTCCCTGTCAGGACGGCATTTCAGACTGTATACGCCTACACCTGAAAGTACCTCAGACAACGTATGTAAGCACATTGCCATGATGCTTTGATCATAATACGGCAAAAAACACCGCGGGGTGATCTTGGCTGCAGCCTGTGCTACGGGGATCCGTGTAATCTGATTTTCCGGAGCCTGCTCCAGTAAGACGATGGCTTGCAAAGGCGCAGATCCATTGAAATAAAGTGTTTTCGATCCGCTCCAACCGTGTTTAAAAAGCAAACGATTGTGAAATAAAATCTCCATTATGAAGCCGGACACAATCGGATTAATCATCTGTTCATTACCCGCATACGTTATCTCATCCCGGCTCCAGTCCGCATTCGCATCAGCTCTCGCAATCACTTTTCCGGTCGTATCGTCCGTCAAATAAATGGAGGTAGGGTAATCACCATCAGAAATACAAACCCATTTGGCGCGGTCATCTACAAGGATCTTCCCTTGAGGAACTGCAATGCAATTACTTGCTCTTGTCACAATCTCCAGGTCGATGAATTCCGGGTATTATTTTACTGCAAATGCTTCGAGTATCCGAAACCTTCCCGCCGCTCCGAAGCTACTCGGATCGTCAACCCGGCAATTTGATAGTAATAATAATTAATAACGATCAACCCTTCTCAAGGAAATGAACCTGCCTAATATTGACAGGTCCAATAAATCATACCATATTTTCGCAAGCTGTACTATCCCTTTTACGCGTTTTTCTTAATGCCTGCCTCTACCATTACCTTTGCCCCAGCCATTGTGATTACCGTTATTCCCCAGATCAGAAGGTACTGGTATTTCAATTGTTGTCGATGCTGTGCAGGCCAGGCTTTCTTCCGCTCTTAATTCAATGTACTCCAAACTTGGTTTTACATACGCTTTCATCATTCTTCTCCACCTTTCTATATTTTACTTAAATATTTTTTGGAAAATAAAAAAACTTCATTTTTGGTAGCTGGCTGCCATTTTACAGGCCCTCTAGCTTTGCGTCCCTGCTTTTCAACAGGTTTGCCATTATCAGTAATAAGTTCATTGCATTCTTTTTTACTCAATACCGGTATTCAGTTAGATTTCGGACTACTTACGAATACGATACACATTATCATTCACTTGTTTTGCCGCATTGGTCACAACCGTATAGGGTTCATCCTTTTCATTGACCAGTCCATAATTCGTATCTAATTTATAAGTTGATTTCAAGCCGGTCTTGGGCGGGTCTACCCACATAAAAAATTCCGAACCTACTAAATATGACATGTCAAACAGGGCTTCTTGGTAGATCTCAAATGCTTGTGCTCTTTCCAGCTGTGTACTCACTCTCATTCCCGCTCCGTACGTACACGGTAAACCACTATCATATGCTGGAAACGACCATTCTGTTATCATTATCGGCTTTTGTGTTTTTTCGTAATAGTTTTTAAATATTTCACTAAGCACTACTGTCTGTTTTACGCCGTTTTGGGACACTTTATCGTATGCTATTTCTT
>NZ_JAPDHR010000018.1:0-1509 GCF_030063005.1 Dehalobacter sp. | reverse complement strand
AGTTCGTCGTGGTTGTCCGTTCTCTTTTTGCATCAATTTCTGCCCAAAGCAGCTTGTCCAGAAACTCCAAATAGGATATACTATCCTTGGAAGCTTCTTCAGCATGGTGGTCATAAACGGCGGCCATATGCGTGAGATTCAGACGATCAAAAGCTTCCTTCAGGTGATGGGTTACCATGTGGACACCTCACTGACTAAAGAATCATAGACTGCGAGCGGTCTTTGATGCACTTTGGGCGATTGGTCTGGAATCATAAGCGGTGCTTTGCGGGCTTTGGCTTTATGATTTTGACTGTTCAATCCTTCAAAGTGCTTTTTCATTTTTTGGACCTGATGTTTTTGGGCCGGTTTCCGGTAACCTTCAATTAAGGTACCAGTTTCATCATAGATTTCAATCGTTCCATTTCTCAGATCCCGCACACCGACACGGTGACCAACAAAGCGGAAGGGAACGGAATAATAATTGGACTGATAACTGATCATGCAATCGTTCATGACTTTCCGGCTGACCAGATCAACAGCAAGAAACGGTTCGGTATTAATGGGTTTCAGCTGTTCTTCATTCAATATATCACGGGGAATTTTGTGAAGTGTCTGATGAAGCCTGACGTTACATTTCGTATCCAGCCAGAGTCGAGCCTGTTCATTGAGGTCAGTTAGATCGGAAAAGCTTTTGACTCTGGGCCAGAAATTGCCGCGTACATATCGGACCCCACGTTCCACCTTGCCCTTGGAACGGGGCAGATAAGGCCGATGCCGAACCGGAATAAAATGGTGATGCTCGGCAAATCGCAAAAACCGCTGATTCCATTTATCGTTGCCGGTTTTGTGACTGTGGGCAACAACAGTTTTCATATTGTCATACAGAATGCTCTCTGTTACACCACCAAAATAGGCAAATGCCCGTTCATGGCAACCGATTAATGTGTCAAATTTCGAATTCTCCGTGAACTCAAGATAATAATTTCTGGAATGCCCTAAAACCATGATGAAGGCATACAATTTTTTGAGCTTTCCATCGGGCATCGTGACAACGAATTCTCCCCAGTCAACCTGAGCCTGTTTGCCAGGGGGCGTATCATAGCGGATTGATGCTTTGGCTAACACTTTTTCACGATATGGTTTCATGAATTCCCGAAGAATCGTCATTTTTCCCTGGTACCCGTCGGCTGCAATTTCATCAAAAATCACAGCGGCATTGACACAGCCTTCATTCATTCGTTCCAGAATATAATCTTTAAACGGATCAAGCTTTCCTTGCCGGAAATGACGTTTCCGATATGCTGGCGGTTCGTTGCGCTTAAGCCAGTTGCTGACTGTTTTTCGATCCACACCCATTTCTCTGGAAATCTGCATGATTGACATTCCCTTGTTCTTTAAACCTTTGATCATGTAATACTCCTCCATTGTTATCATTCGGTTGTCCTCCTTATATTTAAGAAGAAACATACCGTGTTTTTGGGGAATTTTCAACCGTTTATTATGGGCATTTTAACACCGATTTTGACA
>NZ_JAPDHR010000017.1:0-10565 GCF_030063005.1 Dehalobacter sp. | reverse complement strand
TATTCATACAACCACTCCGCTTTGGTTGAAAAAGTGTGCAAACTTTTTCAACTTTTTCAACCATATTTATTGTGATTGTACTATCTTCAAGGCTACAATTCTATGTGATGGTGTCTTTGACGCTTACTTTTAACTGGGGTTATTTCATCCATTGTGATCCCTCCACTATCGTATTTCAGAGTACTTGAAAAACTTGAAAAACTTTGACTTGAAAAACTCTGAAAACTTTGAAGTCTATTATCACATGGATCACCTTTTTACATAAGGCACTCTGTTGTTAAGCGCTTACCACACAACAGAGAGCCGGCTACCATTGAGGTAACCGGCTCTGCATTCAGTCATCCATTTTCAAGATATGCTCTCTCGAAGATTAAGCACTATCTTAAATAATTACTGGGCAACAACTTTGAATACTATGGTTTTTGCTCCATAAACCATAGTTACATCGAAGGTGTCTCCAGCAGCTGGAGGAGTAACAAAGGTAGGAGTAACAGTTCCATTTGTACCACCTGTTAGAACGGTACCACCAGTTATATTTGTGATTGTCATGGTGCAAACGTTAGCGCCAACACCGCCTGCATCTTTTGCGCCGTATTGGTCAACAGTCTGAACCAAAGCCTTCAGTTTTGCTACAGTTACGTCAGCTGCAGCGCCTTTAACGCCATTTCCGTTAACTGTCAAGCCACCAGCAGAGGCTGTTTCTAATTCAACTGCAGTAAGCGGAGCTGAAGAAACAATAATATCTTTTGCTAGCTGTACAGTAGAGAGATGAGCATCAACGATAAAGCTTAAAGTAACGGTAACATCTTTTTTGTCAGCTCCGACAGTAGCATTAGCATCAACTACGTTGGCTGCTAAGGTAACTGTAGGATTATTGCTTGATACGGTATAGAGAGTATTCGGGATCTCAACTTTTGTGCCATTGGAGAGTATACCATAGAGCGTTAACGTCTTTGTATAACCTGCTGCAACGTCATCATAAATTTTGCCCGGATCTTTAACTTCATAGCTTACAACTTGAGTTTTGTCTTTAACGCCCATTGCATAGTCATAACCAGAACCAGCGACTACGCCATAAGTGCCTGTGCCAGCAGCGCCAACATACAGTTTTGCAGAGATTGTAGCCGATCCCTTAGTAGCAGCTGCTGTAAGGTTTACAGCGGCGTCTGTAGTTGTGAAACCACCGCCGGTCACAGTTGCAGTTAAGTTGTCAGTTACAACGATGCTTGCATTATCAGATTCAAATGCAATGATATACTTTCCTGCATTTGCAACTGTCGCATCTGCATCTGTGCCGAGGAAGGCATCAATCTGGGATTTTTTAAGTGTTCTGCCATATTGGTCTTCAATGATCAAATCAGCAGTAGAAATAGCGATCGTTCCGTTAATATAAAGGTTAGGAACTACTTTAGATTTAGCAGTGAAACCAACAAAGGAAGTCGGGACAGCTTTGTCCTTAACATCCAGTTGAAGAATTGTCACTTTATTGGTTTCGCTCATCACTGTAACAGTAGCTTTACCTTTTACAACTCCAATGTTTGCGGTAGGAATTACCAGCTCAACTTTGTTTGTCGTCGGGTTAAGCTTGAATGCACCAACTACTGCAGCAGATGCACCGGCAGTATCGGTTACATTGACAGTCGTAGCTGCAAATTCAGCGACCTTGTTGATTGCATCACCGTTTTTGTCAGTTGCAGCAACCTGGATAACAGCATCTTCGCCTACTGCTAATACGTCAGGAGCAGTCAGGCCGATGGCATCAGTTTGTACACCGTCTTTAACAACGATATCAAAGGTAGCCATCTTCGCTGTAGTCTTAGAAATTAAGGTAACCTTAGTAGTACCAGCCTTCAGAGCGCCCGCGAGAGCAATCGTTACTGTGTCAACATTGTTTATTTTTGTTGTAGCAAATGTTGCAACATTTGTTGTAGGATTGTATCCAGCTAGGCTTGCAATAGTGGTATCACTCACGGTTACTAAGAGATCAGCAGCCAGAGCAGCAGCACCCATCTTATTACCATACTGATCTTTTGCTTGAATGACTAATTTATAGTCACCAACTGTTGAATCAGCATTTAAGGTCTTGCCGTCTGCGTTGTAAAGGGATTCAATTGTGAAATCATTGGCACCTGCTTTATCAGATACTGTAAGCGTTTTAGCCACAGATACAGCAGAAGCAGTGTCGATTAAGGTTAAAGTGACGCTATCACCAACTTTGACTGCAGCAAACGTAAATGTGGCAATACCAGTCGAAGCTGTGAGTACAACACCACCAGAGGCTGATGTAGCACTGGTTAGGCTAGCAGTTTTAGTAATTTCTTCATTATACTGATTGTAAACATGATAATATGCAGTCGCGGTTGTAGCATTGACATAAATTGCATTAGCTGCAATATCAATCTTAGCTACAGCTTCGTCAGCTGCGGTAACAGTTTTCGCGATAGCTTCTGCAGTAAGTCCAGTTACGGATACTGTATAATCACCTTTGGTGATTTTCCCAGAAAGTTCAATTACTGCAGAAGTTTTATCTGTTGAGAAAGTAGTGGAAGCAATATTGACAGTTACTCCACCTTTTTTAACAGCAACAACAGCTTTTGCTGTGTCAACTGCCTGGGTGAAGTTCACAGTCAATTTCTTTGCACCTGTGACTGTCAATGAGCTAATAGCCATCGTGTTAAGGCCAAAAGCAACTTTTCCTTTGACAGCATCAGAAACAGCATTGATTCCGCCTACAGCAATTACTTTGCTGGTTGATAAGAGTTTAGCATTCACAGTTGCAGCTGCAGCAACATCACTGCTACTAGCCAGAGCTACGAATGCACTGTGTTTAGCTGCTAAAGGAGCAACTGCCAGTGCGTCTACACAGGATACACCGTTAGCAACATATACTCTGTCATAAGTGAAAGTAAGTGTAGAAGCCACAGCGGAGTTGGTAGCAAAACGGTCAGTACCGGAAATACGGGTTACACCGGTAATGTCATCAACTTTGGCAGTACCACCAACAATATACTTGGTAGCACCAACGAGGCTGGAACCAGCAGCGCTTCCATCCTGGCTAGCCAGAACGATAGCGAATTTGTTTTTAGCAGCATAGGATGCAACTGACAGAGCGTCAGGAACAGCATCATAGCCAACTACAAAAGTACCTGCAGGGCTGGTCAACTTAGCATTGATAGCAGCAGCAGTAGCCTGACGGCCATTACCTTTCAGTGCTTCAACAGTTACGCCAGTCATAGCATCTACTTCAGCAGCAACAGCATCGGAAATAGCACCGACAACATAAACCTTAGTTGCACCCAGAGCTGCGATCTTAGCTTTAACAGCAGCATCTAAGGAACCTTTGAAGGTCAAAAGGATCGGGGCATTCTCCTGGCCTGCCAAAGGTGCGGCAGCCAGAGCGTCAACGAGGTTGGCATCGTCGGCAGGAGCAAGAATTACTGTGGAACCCCACGTTCCTGCACTGGCGATATCAAGAGCGGTTTCTACGCGGCCTGCACCGGAAAGTCTGGTGCTGTCAGCTGTAGCAGCAAACAACGCAGCAGGCATCAGGGTCAGAACCATAGCAATGATAGCTAATACGGCTATCTTCTTCGTTCTACTCATTTAGTCAAATCTCCTCTCTTTCTTTAAAAAGGGTTTTTTTGTCTTCGGGAAAGCTTAATTCAATTGTTTAATTTATGTTTTATTTTTGAATTCGGTCTCCCTTTACTCGATGCGGAACCTCTAACTTCACCCCCCTTAACAGTGTCGCAAAGATTATCCTTAGACATTGCGCAATATCTAAAGGCACCACCCAACCCGGGGGCGTCCCCCCTCTGAGCCTCGTTCCTCAGGGGCGGTTATCCCTTTAGACGTTCTATGGGTAAAGAGAAGCTTATGTAATGAGCTTCTCATACCTCCATATATTATTCTTTAAAGAACTCAATATTCCTGCATAAGAACACAACTTTTTTCACAGGAAACATTGGTATTCCTTAAGAAATTGACATAATCACCCAAATTAATCGCGCTATGTTATTCTACAATATTCGCGCAGAAATTTCCAGTGTTTTTTTAGTGACATTCTGTTCACAGTCCCTCTATAAAGACGATTTTTTGGCCATTTAACTGACGCAGGAGCCCAATTGCTTCTTATTTTACAGTAATCCGAGCTGCCGCATCTCCGTCAAGACAGTACTCGGCAATGCTTTTGCCCCGCCGATCGCTATCACCGTTTTACCTTTGTATGATGACAGCAAAACTTTTTGACTGGCAGACAGACCGCTTTGGGAAACGAGCAAAATATTGGATGAGCCTGTCGCTGCCAAAATTCCTCCGGTCAGTGCATCGGGAAAATTCATTCCTGTGGCTATATATAGTACCTGTCCTGCAGTTTTATGTTCTTGGAGAACGCCTGCAGACGTTGCATAACGATCCGCACCGCCGATTCTGACCGGGGAAGGCAGTTCTGACAGTACATTTCCGGAGACTGCTCCGCTCCCGCCGATCACTTCCGTAGCGGTAATGGAACTTTTCTTCAGGGCAAGCAGGGTTTCGCTGTTTAATATTCCGGAAGACGTCAATAAAATTGGTTTGCCTTCTACTGCCGCGAAAGAAGCCGCTGCAATTGCATCCGGAAAGTTGGCCCCGCTGACCACGACTGCCTGCCCTTTTGTGCCAAGCATGTCGGCGACAGCCGCGGCAGTGTCATATCGGTTGTTTCCGGCCAGCCGCTTTACAGCGGCAATATTGGCGAGCTTGGCTTCGACGTTAGCTGAAACAGCCCCTGTGCCGCCGAGAATGATAATTTTATTCGTATTTAAATCCTGCACCGCCTGATAGACTTCCTGCGGCAGCTCGTTAGGGTACGTCAGCAGGATCGGTGCATGGTACTTGTAAGCAAGCGGTGCTCCGGCCAGCGCATCGGGAAAATCATCAGCCCGGGCAATCACGACGGTATCCGCGCCGGTAGGGAACGCCTCCCTCGCAATGGCCAGCGCGGTCGTGATCCTGTCCGATCCGGCGATCCGGTCGTTAGCAGGAGCCGGACTCCAGCCGACCTGGTAAGTCCCAGGCTCATAGATGGAGACTTTGACCGCTGCAACTACTGTCGAAAATCCCCCGCCAGCCCTGATCCATCTCGAGCCGCTCCATCGATATAAATAGGCAAGATAGCCTGATTCTGATCCGTATGCATATGAGGCAGGCAGTTCTGCTTTGACCGTCAGATTAAGGACTTTTTCAGGCAGTACTTCTCCCCAACTGATTGCAAACGCTTCACTGCCGGAAATGATCCCTTCAGGAAAACTGCCCGGAGATTTTGCTTCAGATATGGAAATGTTGATCTTTTTTTCCGTTCCGGTGCTGTCGACCTGCAACGCAAAGGCTCCGGTCGGGACGGCCAGCTCGACAGCCGGTTCCTCTCCGGCACTGCCCGCAGATACGATGCCGCCTTCCCAGCCCAGAGCGGCCGGAGAGGTATAGCGCTGCAGGGCTCCAAATGTCTTCAGTGAACGATAGATATCCAGCCGGCCGTAACCGTAATCATCATCCCGGCCTTTCTGTCCAAGATCATAGGCCGATTCCATCAGGGCCTGCTTAATTTGATCGGCCGTCAATCCTGGATATTTGCTCCAGAGCAGGGCTGCGGCGCCCGTAACAAACGGTGCCGCGATCGAGGTCCCCGTCATATAGGCACAGCCCGTCTCTGTATTTGACCAGTAATCGGTAAGGATCCTTTTGCCCGGAGCGGAAAGCAGCACCTCCGGTCCTGTCAGGGAAAAATCCGTAATCACATCAGAGGAATCCAAAGCCGAGACAGCCAAAACGTTCGGATTCGCCGCAGGATAAGACACCTCGCTGGTTCCCGCAACCGTCTGGTGGCTGTAGACCTGGGAAGTGCTTCCGGAAACATTACCTGAAGCTCCGATCAGCAGGCACCCTTTATCAGCTGCGTACTGCAGCGCGTCGTCAAGAATTTTGGTTTCTTCATCGGAACCGAGGCTCATATTAATGATCTTAGCACCGTTATCGACGGCCCAGATAATACCGTCCGCGATGACGGCATCCTCTCCTTCGCCGTTTCTGTCCATGGCCTTAATTGGCATGATTTTCGCATTATAGGCGACTCCGATAATGCCTTTATTATTATTACGGGCGGCAATCAGTCCGGCCACAGAAGTGCCGTGTCCGTTGTCGTCCTGTACAGCTGAGGTCGCGGTACTTCGCGTAATCGCGTTATACCCTTTCACAAGATTGCTGCCGTTTGCATCCGCCAGATCCGGATGATCGAGGTCTACGCCGGTGTCAATCACGGCAATCACGACCCCTTGGCCGGTTACACCTTCTTGCCAGACCTGGTCGGCCCTTACCCTTTGCAGCCCCCACTGATAACTGTATTCGGGATCACTGACAGCTGTAGTGAAAACTTTCGTATCTACAGCACCTTCCGTCTGATATTTTTTACTCCAGGACGCATTTAGAACTCCCGGGACTTGAAGTGTTTTTTGCAGGATATCCGCTGCTTCATTTGTATCTTTGGTTCCTTCAAACTGCAGTGTGCAATAATCAAGCGGTCCGGTCCTTACCATCTCGCCTCCGACAGCTTCAGCCAGTGTATCGAGATCGGTGTTCTGAGTTGTCTCAACGACCAAACGTACGGATGCCGGATCGTATTCTTCCGTTATAAACAGTTGTTCGCTGTTTTCGCTTAGGGTTTGCTCAGATTGGGCCGGCAGTGTCGAAGAATCAGATATCTCTATAGCAGCTGTGGCCTCCCCCAGGCCGTCTGGTATGCCCTGAAATACCAGAATAAAACAAAGCAAAAATGCTGAAAAACTTTTTACGCTTAGAAGGGAATTTATTCTCAATCGGATCGTTTTTTGTTTTAGCGGATTCCTGGTGCTTATAGGCAGCATTTTTGTGTCCTCACATTTTTTGTGTTTTTGTATGTTTTTCACAAATTCGGCAAGATCTTATATTTTCCTGCATTTTGAACAGGACTTTCGAGTCTGATGGCGAAATAAAGAGATATCCAGTTTTTTGCCAGACAGAATATATGGAGGAGAATCTTTATGTTCAAGTTAAAAATGAATAGTCATCAAAAAAAGCGAGCGACAAGCCTGGTTAGAAAAGGAATAGCAACTCTGACCCTGGCTTCTTTCTTTACGTGCAGCCTGTTTATGGGGACGGGAGAAATGCCTAAATCCGCCTATGCTGCAGACAGCAGTACCACTTCTTTTACTCGTTTTGCCGGAGAGACCAGATATGAGACCGCAGTCGAAATATCTTCAAATAACTGGACCAATGCCAGCAGCGTCGTCCTGACCCGCGGAGATGCATTTCCTGACGCCCTGGCCGGGGCTGTTCTGGCCAACAGTGCTGTGGTAGGCGGCGGACCCCTGCTGCTGACCGAATCCAACCGGCTGCGCCCGGAAGTCCTTCAGGAAATCCAGCGTCTGAATGCTTCCTCGGTCTTTATCCTTGGCGGAACAGGCGCGATATCGGCAAGCGTCGAAAATGCGTTGAAAGCAAATGGCTTAACGACCTACCGGATTCAAGGGAATGATCGTTATGAAACAGCTGCTAATATTTCAACCACTTCTGTGGAAAGCAGCACACGGGCTTTCCTAGCTTCCGGCAAAGTCTTTGCCGATGCGTTGAGCATTTCTTCCTACGCCGCAGCCAATGGAATTCCGCTTCTGCTGACCGATACGCAGAAAGTCCCCACGGCAACCCTGAATGCGCTGCAGAAACTCGGTGTCACGGAGATCACCTTGATCGGCGGTGAAAGCGCAATTAGCGCTTCGGCTGCAAATCAGCTCAAAACAGCCGGGTATACTGTCAGCAGGCTGAGTGATCTGGACCGCTACAAGACCAATGTGGCCATTCTGAAAGGCCTTCCTTTCAATATGGATAAGATGATCATCGCGACAGGCAGCTCCTTCCCGGATGCACTGGCAGGCTCTGTGCTCGCCGCTAGAAACAATAACCCGATTCTACTGGTTCCGAAGGATGAAAATGCCCTGCTGAATACGCCGACTACAGCTTATCTTGGAACAAACAGAGCCAGTGTGAATAATTTCTTTTTCTTGGGCGGTTTTGATGTGATCAGTACAGCAATACAAAATATTGTCCGGATCGGAAGCACCAGTTCCAAAATATCCTTGCAGTTCTGGACGGGCTACGGGGTGAAGTCTGAATATGAACGGTTGCTTACCTACGTGCCCGATAGCTTTGCTGACTATATCGATATCCTTGTTCCGAATTTCGCCGGGGGTTTACAGGATGACGGCAGCTTTGCTTATCGCTTTAGCACTGCCGAAACTCCCACGTATCTCGTATCCCTGGGACACAGTAAGAACGTCCAAGTCCTCCCGCTGGTTATGGTTGACGGGGAGTTAGGGAACAATATGCTGAGCGATCCTGCCAAACGGAATAAATTTGTGACAAGCGCTGTGAAGATGATTCAGGAAACAAATGCAGACGGCATCGACGTTGATTTTGAAATACTAGATGATGATCTGGAAGAAGAAGTTACTGACCTACTGGCCCAGCTTTATTCCACTTTGCATCCGCAGGGCAAGATGGTAATTGCTTCAGTAATGTCCAAAACATCTGATGCGCAAACATGGTACGCTGAATTCAATTATCATGATATGGCACAGTATGCGGATTATCTGCAAATCATGAGCTATGATTATTCTACATCGAATCCGGGGCCGATCGCGCCGGTCGATTGGGTTCGTAAGGTGATGTCTTACGCTGTTACAAAGGTCCCTTCAGAAAAAATTCTAATGGGTATCCCCTATTACGGACGGGACTGGCGGGTTAATAACACCGGTGACGGCTGGGTAATATCTCAAACTTTTGGCTGGACTATAGCGAAGAAAACTGCTGCAGAAGCCGGAGCAACGATAACCCGAGCAAACACGCTGACTGATCCGATAGGCGTCCCGACCTTTACGTATGTCGATGAAAACAATAGAAAACATTCTTGTTATTTTGATGACAGGCTAAGCTGGGGCGTGAAACTGGACTTGGTGAATGAATTCGACCTCGGTGGCATTGCCGGCTGGTCCATGGGGTCGGTCAATGACGTCAGTGCGCCGGAATTATATCCGCTGTTGAAAGAACGTATTCAGTAGTTACATTTGCTCAACAAACGATCCCTCAGTAAAACGAGAACTGGCAAAGAGCTGAAGGCAAATATCGCTTGCAGCTCTTCTAAATTCGTTGAAGTTATAATCACGATCAACGTCTCAGGAATACTATAATCATTGTATATGCATATTTTGTAATAACAATACAACAAAGACTGAGAGCAATTAACTGAAAAGAGGCGTTAACGTGAAAACATCCCTGTATTTTTGGGACGGATACGGCAGCAAGGCTGCCTACGAAAAACAGCTGCCCTGTGTTCCAGCGAGTTCAACGGCCACCCTCTCAATCTTATCGCCGAATTTTGCAGGACCGCTGCAGGCGGATGGCAGCTTTGGCAACGTCTTTACCGATCCTGAAATACCGAAGTACCTGGTCGCTCTCGGACAGCGCAGTGGAGCCAAAGTGGTTCCGATGGTCCTGGGCAGCGGCAAGTCTGCCGGGGATATGCTGCGTGACCCGCTGAAACACAGTATTTTCAAGGAAAGCTGCCTGAAGCTCATCCGGGATACCGGAGCGGACGGGATTCTGGTCGATCTTGAAGCGCTCCCGACCGATACAGGTCCGGGACTTACCGCTTTAATGAAAGACCTCTATGCGCAGTTATCCGCCAAAGGAAAGCTCACGCTCGTCTCTGTGATGTCCCGGACTTCCGAAATAGCAGAGCCCTGGTGCGTTCAGTATAACTACGCCGAGCTATCCGGATATGCCAACTACGTACAGATTATGTCCTATGACCTGCATTACGCCACTTCTGCCCCGGGTCCGATCGCGCCGCCGGACTGGGTGCGCCGGGTCATGGCGTATGCCGTTACACGGATTCCTCCCTCGAAGGCGCTGATGGGCATACCGTTCTACGGCAGAGCCTGGCGGCAGGACGGGACACGCTGGGTATCCAAGGCGTTGGGCCTTACGGCAGCAACCCAGACTGCTGAAAGATACCGCGCAATAACGAATAGAGAGACCTCGCCCTCCAATCCTATTGGGACACCGACGTATTGCTATACGGATGAACACGGTCATCGCTGGACTGTGTACTACGATGACAGCCGGAGCTGGTCCGGCAAACTCAGCCTGCTAAACGAATTTAACCTCGGAGGGATAGGCTGCTGGTCCTTGGCCTGGCTCGACCAGACGAGCGCCGGGCAATTTGCGGCACTACTGGAATAGGAAAGGAACGAAATCAGCAATACCCCCAAAAAAGAAGAGACACCTGAAGTGCCTCACAGGAAAAGTTTCTTTTATCATACATGAAGAGTACGTAAGTCATTATAGAAACGTGCTGAACCATTCCAATATTAGTAAGCGTCAAACAGATTCAGACGTGAGCTACATTAAATCAGGCTCATCCACTCCAAGAAGATCGCAAAGAGCATTGTTAACCATTATCCTAAAATCATCATCAGATATGTTGTTAGCTTGAGCAT
>NZ_JAPDHR010000016.1:0-93510 GCF_030063005.1 Dehalobacter sp. | reverse complement strand
TTTCAGCAATTACGTTGCAGATTCCCAGGATAACTAACCTGAAATGGTATGTGCTTATGGCCGGGTCTCTCGGATTTATTATCCTTTTGGGAAAAAATCTGTATTGCGCTTGGATTTGTCCTTTTGGGGCAGTACAGGAGATTCTTAACAAGGCTGCTACCAAATTGAAATATTGAGGAATTCTAAGAATTCATTAGAAAAACTAACTCTAGAGTGTCTGTTTTATCGAGAAAAGGTCAAATTAATCTAATCCAAACAGATGCACTGGCAGGATAAATGTGCATATAAAAAGAAAATATATAAAAAATTAATCATAGGATAAAATGAATTTTTAATTCTCAATATACCGGAAACTAAGGGGGTATTGCTATGAGTCTTGTCTATGTAGGGTTTGTTCCTCATCCTCCGATTCTCGTGCCTGAGGTCGGGCATGGTGAAGAAAAAGGTTGTCAGCAAACAGCAGAGGCTTATAGGACGCTCGTTCAGCAAGTCATCAGGATGAATACGCAGACGGTTCTGATTGTATCTCCTCATGCGCAGCTGGCCGAGCAGGGTTTGGTAATCTTAGACGGTGACACTCTCTCCGGGAGTTTCAGCCGTTTTGGGGCAGGACAGGTTAGCTTAAGCTTTGAAACAGATCAGCAACTCGCGGAGACCATCAGGGAAAAGATTCCTGATGCTTTTCCTGTCCGGGCAGAGCTTGATCATGGTTCACTCATTCCACTTTACTTCCTCCATCAAGCCGGATGGTCCGGGAAGATTGTTGTCTTAAGCATGCCGATGAGCCGTCCGGAACATTACGGAAAAAAAGTCGGCCAAATTTTAAATGATGCAGCTGAACGCTGCGCCTTGCTTGCAAGCGGTGACCTTTCCCACCGGCTCAAAGAAGACGGACCTTATGGATTCCACCCTTCAGGCCCCAAACTGGACCAGCTTATAGTCAAAGGATTGAAAAGAGATACAACACTGCTCAGGGGGATTCCCGCTAGTCTTTTGGATGAAGCAGGTCAGTGCGGCTATCATTCCCTGTTGTTTGCACTCGGGGCGAGAGAAGGCGCAATTAAGGTTCTCTCCTATGAAGGACCATTTGGTGTAGGTTACCTCATTGCTGAGATCTTTCGTTCTTCACCGATTGCTGGATATGCCAGGGAATGCCTGACTTACTATCTTACATCCCAGCCTTTTGACAGGTTAAATATTCCTGGAGACCCTCTACTGAAAGAAAAGAAAGGCTGCTTTGTTTCCCTTAAAAAGGATGGGACTTTGCGGGGCTGCATTGGCACGATCCAACCGGTAAGAGAAGACCTGGCTTCAGAGATTAGACATAACGCCATAGCAGCAGGTACCCAAGATCCACGCTTTTGGCCGGTCCAACCGGAAGAACTGCCCTTAATATCTGTATCTGTCGATGTTCTTGGAGACACGGAGAAAATTACTGGGCCTGAAGAACTGGACCCTCAGCGTTACGGGGTAGTCGTACGCCGGGGTGGAAAGGTCGGGCTGTTGCTGCCGCATCTCGAAGGGATTGATACGGTTGAGGAACAGGTCGGAATAGCCAAACAGAAAGCTGGTATTGATTCGGGGGAGGAAGTCGAGCTCTGGCGTTTTGAAGTCGAACGTTTTTTTGAATAACAGGAAAGAGGGATGAAGCATATGGCAGGATTTTCTGAATGTCCCCTATGTCCGCATCACTGCAAACTCAAAGAAGGCCAGTCAGGATTCTGTAAAGTCAGAGGGTGTCGGAACGGTGAAATCATACCGCTGACTTTCGCTGAAGTCGCTGCGTTTCATCTTGATCCTGTGGAGAAGAAACCACTTTATCATTTCTATCCGGGAAGCCGGATATTCTCGGTCGGCGGCTATGGCTGCAACCTGCACTGCTTCTTCTGCCAGAACCATGAGATCTCCCAGAAATATGAGCAGGGACGCCGGATTTCCCCGAAGCGGCTGACAGAAATGGCCCGGGAAGACCAGTCCGTCGGGATTTGCTTTACGTATACGGAGCCTCTGGTCTGGTACGAAATGATCATGGAGACAGCTCCGCTGGTCAAAGAACGGGGAGGAAAGGTCGTCCTGGTATCCAATGGGATTATCGAACAGAAATATCTCGAATATCTAATCCCTTACATTGATGCGGTCAATATTGATATCAAAGGGTTTACCCCTGAATTCTACGAGAAATACACCGGCGGGAAACTGGAGTGGGTGCTAAAAACAGTTGAAACGCTGGTATCAAATGTTCATACCGAGATCACAACGCTTATTATCCCCAGCTTGAATGACAATCCGCAGGAAATTGAGGCGCTGGCCAAATGGCTGTCCGGCTTGAATGCTCCGCTGGCGTGGCATTTGAGCAAATATCATCCTATGCATAAAAGCAAAATACCGGCAACTGATGAAAAGAAGCTGAAGAAGCTATGGGAGTTGGCCAAAGATTGCCTGCCGTATGTGTACCTTGGTAATATGGCAGGAGGCAACACAACTTATTGTCCGCAATGCGGTCAGGAAGTCATCACCAGAGACCTTCGGGTGACCATGAAAACCACGGAAGGAAAATGCGGGCACTGCGGCCGGGATATCTGGGGAGTTGGACTCTTATGACCAATGACAGGTTTAGGGTTAACCAGGTATGCGTAATATTGAAGAATGTATACAGGAATGTATACATTATTTAAACGAAAAACCTCTTTACAGATGGTTTACCGGGTAATATAGTACAGATAGATCGTTTGTTATATGCAAGTCAATCAGGCAACGGGGCCTCAAAAAAGTGCAATACTTTTTTGAGGCTTTTTTATTAGTCATCGCGCGTAGGTTAAAGACTTGTATCAGACTATCTATAAAACCTAAGAAACATCAAGAAACTAAGGAGGAGAAGAAAATGAATTACACAACTGGGGATATTGGTTTTATGATTATTTCCACCGCACTTGTTATGTTAATGACACCCGGTCTGGCCTTTTTTTACGGAGGACTGGTTAAAAAACGTCATGTTTTATCCATGATGATGCAAAGTATTATCACGATGGGTGTTGTAACAGTTATCTGGGTAGTTTTAGGTTATTCGCTTGCTTTTGGACCGGATATCGGTTCAGTCATCGGCGGCCTCGACCATCTGATGCTGAAGGGTGTAGGGCTGGAGCCAAGAATTGAAGGTGCTACAATTCCACATCTGCTTTTCATGGTTTTCCAGATGATGTTTGCAATTCTGACACCGGCTTTGATGACCGGTGCGACTGCCGAACGCTTGCGTTTCCCCGCATTTGTTTTACTGATGAGTTTCTGGAGTTTACTGGTGTACGTTCCAATCGCGCACTGGGTATGGGGCGGCGGCTGGCTTGGAAATTTAGGTGCACTTGATTTCGCCGGCGGTACTGTTGTTCATATCAGTTCAGGCTTCTCCGGTCTCATCGCAGCACTTGTGATCGGAAAACGCATCAATAAGTCCACAGATCCGACCATTCCGCATAATATTCCTTACGTGATTCTGGGCGGCGCCCTGCTATGGTTTGGCTGGTTTGGCTTTAATGCAGGCAGTGAACTGGCGGCTGACGGAATTGCAGTAATCGCTTTTGTAACCACATTTATTGCAGCTGCCTTAGGGCTTTTGGGCTGGGTCGTTGCAGAAAAACTGCACCGTGGAAAGCCTACTGTCCTGGGGGCAATTTCCGGAGCAGTTGCCGGACTGGTAGCCATTACACCTGCTTGTGCCTATGTAACAAATGCCTCCGCGATGGTAATTGGGCTTGTAGCCGGCGGATTATGCTACTTTGCAGTTGCAATCCTTAAAGATAAGCTTGGTTATGACGACGCGCTGGATGCCTTTGGCATCCACGGAATCGGCGGAACCTGGGGAGCTCTGGCGACAGGCATCTTCTGCACAACCGCAGTTAACCCTCTCGGTAAAGACGGCCTATTCTACACGGGTGAGTTCCATCAAGTCGGCATACAGCTCATCGCAGTACTGGCAACGTATATATACGCAGGTCTGGTAACGTTTATCCTGCTGAAAGTCATCGGAGCTATCACTCCGCTCACAGCTACAGACGCCGAACAGGTCAGCGGTCTTGATACGACCCAACACGGAGAAAGTGCTTATCCCGATTTTGAAGGATTAACAGCAAATTCGATCTATAATTTATAGAAGCAACAAGATTGCGTTATAAATGCAGACCTAAAGTATGATATTATGATATGCAGATGTAAGCTTATGAAGATAATGAGACCGGATATACGATATTGTAAGTTGAAACCGGGGTTGAATATGAACAAACGCTATTGCACATTAAATGAACATTTCCGCAAATTTTTTGGCGAAAAAGTTATTAAAGTATCCTTGGATGCAGGTCTCAGCTGCCCGAACCGGGATGGGACGGTAAGTGACGGAGGCTGTATATTCTGCAGTGAAAAAGGCTCCGGCGATTTTGCAGGGCAAAGAGGTCTGTCCATTCGCGAACAGTTTAACCAGGTTCGGGAAAGGACTCTGAAAAAATGGCCAAAAGCGAAATACATTGCTTATTTTCAATCGTTTTCTGCGACGTATGGTCCTGAAGATTATCTGGAAAATTTATACCGGGAAGCGTTGGCGCTGGAAGATGTCGTCGGTTTATCCGTTTCAACCAGACCGGACTGTCTGAACGAAGCAATCCTTGATGTTCTGGAAGACCTGAATAAACAGACCTATCTATGGGTAGAACTGGGTTTGCAGTCTGTTCATAACAAAACACTGGACTGGCTGAACAGGGGACATGATTTCAACTGTTTTCTGGAGGGTGTAAATAAGCTCAGACAAAGGAATATCCGGGTCTGTACCCATATCATCATGGGGCTTCCCTGTGAAACCCGGGAGGAAATGTTCAGGACAGCACAGGTGATCAGTCAATTCCCGATACAGGGTATAAAGATTCATTCGCTTCATATTTTAAGAGGGACTCCGCTTGCGGATCTCTACAGCCAGGGTGGTCTTCAGCTGCTTTCCATGGAACAATATATAGATCTCGTAGCCGATATCCTGGAGATTCTTCCTCCCGATATGATTATCCACAGACTCATGGGTGACGGACCTCTCAAAGATGTCATTGCCCCAATGTGGACCCGACGTAAATGGGAGGTCTTAAACGGTATCGACCAAGAGATGGAACGAAGAGGAAGCTTTCAAGGAATTCATTATGACGCCAAAATCCCGCTAACCTGAGAAATATGGTTGGCGGGATTTTGGTTAGAGAGAGTGATCTCACTGACTTCTATATGACTAAGGCATGCAATCAGACTTAGCCTTCATCAGCGCAATGATTCTCATAATAAACAATTTTCCCTTCCCACGTCTTCAAAACAGCCTGATGTTCATCGAGGGAAAGAAGATATTGGGGGAGAAGCGGGGTTTTGCCGCCTCCTTTTGGTGCATTGATAATATAGGTTGGAACGGCCAGACCGGAGGTGAAGCCTCTGAGCGCTTCCATCACGGCTAGACCTTCCTGAATGGACGGAATAAAATGCCGGGTGCCTTTGACGTTTTTGGCGTGAAAGATATAGTAGGGACGGACACGGATTTTCAGTAATTCCTGATTCATTTTCTTCATGACATCGGGGTCTGTATTGATGCCTTTGAGCAGTACGGCCTGGTTCCCAAGCACAACACCGGCTGAAACAAGCCTATCTGCAGCCTTTTTGGCTTCCAGAGTTACTTCTTTCGGATGATTAAATTGGGTATTGATATAGATTGGCGGATATTTGGCAAGTATGGCTAAAAGTTCATCGGTAATCCGCATTGGCAGGGTTACAGGGACCCTGGTTCCAAGGCGTTTGATTTCAACATGCGGAATACTATGAAGTTCAGCAAGCAGCCATTCGATGGTCTGGTCACTTAAAAGAAACGCATCCCCGCCTGTGATTAGCACATCCCGGATTTCTGGGTTCTCACGGATATAATCCAGCGCGGCTTTCAGGTCTTCTTTTTCCTTGTGCCCGTCTGTTTCGCCGATATTGCGCCGGCGTTGGCAGTGACGGCAGTACATGCCGCACATGTTGGTAACATTAATGATCAAGCGGTCCGGATAGCGTCTGGTGATACAAGGAGCGGGAGAGGTTAAGGCTTCTCCCATTGGATCTTCTTCTCCGCTTTTATCAAACAGCTCTTCTATTTTGGGTATTCCCTGCAGAAGGATGGGGTCTTCAGGGTTGCTAAAATCCATTAAACTGAGGTAATACGGTGATACAGCCCAGCGGTATATCCGGCCGACTGTTGAGATCTCATTTTTTTGAGCATCAGTTAACGGAAAAAGAGAATCCAGCGTGTTGACATCCGTGATCCTGTGGCTCATTTGCCAACGCCAGTCATCCCAAATTTCCTGGGTTGCCCCGAAGTATTGGAGGATCCTTTCCTTCCGGGCAGAATATAAATCTGTCAGATTCAGTCCGGCAGGTATCTGATTAGCTTTTTGCAGATAGGGTTCGATCCGCTGCTTTAATTCTTCGGCACGTTTAATAGAAAAATAGTGATAATCACGATGCGGTCTATATAGCTCGATTGCCATATTTAGCCCTCCCTTTCAAATGCTAATTCAGAAAAAATCTCCATATCATACAAAATAGCGACGCTAAAAAATTATACTGCCAACCAATCATAGCATTGTAAGTTGTCGGCAGTCAAGAGGGTTAAAATGTCCGATCACGTCAAATAATGAAAAAATTTGAGGGTATGGCGCTGTTCCAATATTGCCTGGAAATGGTCTTTTTTTATAGAAAAGATTGTCTTCCCCAACTCCCTAGGGTAGAATTACGTAAAAGGCAAAAATTTGATACGTGCATGAGAAGATACGGATTGATTGACATGGTACTAGATATCTGAAATCAGCAAAGAAAGAAAGGGATCATATCTTGGAGCAGGCCAAATATCAGGAAATTGCGAATGAGATCGCGCATGCCGTCGTTCTCGGCGAGTTCCGTGAAGGGGATAAAATCCACGGAAGGTCGACCCTGGCAGGAAGATTCAATGTTTCTCCAGAGACGATCCGTCGAGCAATTGCTATTCTGCAAAATGAAGGAGTCGTCAGAGTAAAACCGGGTATTGGCATCATTGTGAACTCCAGGATAGAAGCCGAAAAATTTTTAAAGTCTTTTGATCAAAAAAATGAGGTTCAAGCCTTTATTGACGAGTTGAAAAGCCTGATGGAGCAGAGAAAAGAAATTGACGGGCAAATTGATGGGCTGCTTCAGAAAGTTTCAACCTATGCCGACCGATATATCTCTCGCTGGAATGACGTTGAAGAACTCAAAATCCAGCCGGAATCATCCGCAATTGGCTGTTCCCTGAGAGAACTTAAAGTCAGAGAAAAAACTGGAGCAACAGTCGTAGGGGTTGTCAGAAACGGCAATGAGAATTTTTCTCCTGAAGCCGACTTCCTGCTCGAAGAAGGAGATATTCTTCTCGTAGTCAGCTCGGAGAATGGCAATAAAAAAGTCCGGAGCTTATTGAAATAATTTCTTAGGGAGGTGTGACGATGAAAAATAAGAATGTAATCCTTGTTCTGGTCATAGCCCTTGAAATCGCTCTGGGTCTTTATTTGCAGAATGCTTTTTTATTGGCCGCTTTTATGGTATTTGATGCCGGATATTTCTCCTGGTATATGAAAAATTTAGAGAAAAGGGCTGTACCGCTGCATACGTTAAGCAGGGCAGACCTGAGTGTAAAGATCGCTAACGAAACACTTCCTTACCTGCGCGGCGGTCTGAATAAACAAAACGCCGAAGCCATTGCCAAAATCATTCACGGGATTGCTCAGGTGGCCGCAGTCTCGATCACCGATTGTGAGAAACAGCTCGCCTATCTTGGGGCAGGCTGCGACAGGCACCATCCCGGTGATAAGATCCTGACGGCAGCGACCAGAGAAGTCATACAGACTGCAAGATATAAAGTTGTTCAGACGCAGGAAGAGTTAAACTGTCCGATGTCGGACACGTGTGACTGTCCTTTGGCTGCGGCAGTCATTGTTCCACTTTCCTGCAAAGGAAACGTTGTCGGAACATTTAAGCTCTATGAAACGAAGGGCGGAAAGATTTCTCCTGACCTGATCAGGCTTGCGCTTGGCATGGGCCAGATTTTAAGCCTTCAGGTGGAAGTAGCTGAACTGGACCATCAGACCAATCTGACGATGGAAGCCAGACTCGATGCTCTTCAGGCTCAGATCAATCCGCATTTCTTTTTTAATGTTCTGAATACGATTATTGCCACCAGCCGAACCAACCCCAACCGGGCCAGAAGACTCTTGATCCATCTGGCCGAATTTTTCCGTAAGTCTTTAAAATCTAAAGGCGCACTCATTTCTCTTCGGGAAGAGATGGAATTTGTTAATAATTATTTTGTGCTGGAAAAAGCTCGCTTTGGAAAAAAGCTGAAAATTAAGCTGGAAATTCCCAAGGAACTGATGGATGCCGAGGTGCCAAGACTGAGTATTCAGCCTCTAGTTGAAAATGCGGTCAAACATGGGATTACCCCCATGATCATGCTGAATGGTGTTGTAACGATCCGCGTCAGGGAACTCGGGCTGGAAGATGGTAAAAGCGAACTTTTTGTAGAAGTCATTGATAACGGAATGGGGATTGAAGAGGATCGGCTGAAAGATGTCCTGCTGCCCGGTGTAGGCTCAGGCAACGGTGTAGGGCTCGCCAATGTCCATGCCCGCCTGAAGGGCTTATATGGTTCAGAATATGGATTAAACATTGAAAGCAAAATAGGTGAAGGGACGACTGTAAAAATGAGGCTTCCATACAAACAGACCAGTCCGCAGCAGACTTCTGCCGAACCCTGGATTCAGGACCCTATGTCTAGTACCAGGGCCAGAAATGGTATTTGATTTTACGAAGAAACGGGGAACTTCATTTGTATCCAGGTATAGATATTGTTGAAATAGCTAGATTTGAAAAGGCCTGCCGGAGACATTCAAAACTGGTTGTCAGACTGTTTACCGACAGGGAGCTGGCTGAACTATCAAAAAAACATATATCTTCTCTGGCTGCCAGGTTTGCAGGCAAAGAAGCGGTACTTAAAGCACTGGGGACGGGACTCAGCGGTCTAAGCTGGCATGATATTGAGATCCTGCGGAATGAAGCGGGAGAACCAATCGTATATTTGAGTGAAAGGGCACAGGCTGCAGCGCGGTCGAGAGGAGCAGAGAGAGTCCGAATAAGCCTCTCTCACAGTAAAGATACGGCCATAGCATCTGTTATTCTGGAATAGATGCAACGGACGGGCATTTTAGGGTTGACATGGTACTTGGCAGTGTTCATTATAAAATAAGTAGGAAAAGTTTTTCCGAGGAGGATAGAAAAAATGCGTATTGTAAGTGCCGGACAAATGCGCAGCATTGATTCCAACGCAATCAATCATTTTGGAATCCCCGGGTCAATTCTTATGGAGAATGCAGCGTTGGCAGTAGTAAGGGAAATAAAGATTATTCTGCTGAAGGATGAAAAAAAGTCGCTTCGCGGTTTGAGAGCAGTTATTCTTGCTGGAAAAGGCAATAATGGCGGTGACGGTCTGGCAGTGGCCAGGCATCTCTGTGTATTAGGGATGGAAGTGACTGTTTTTCTTTTCGCAAATCCTGCTGAGCTTCAAGGGGATGCCAAGCTGAATTATGAATTGTTTCAGAAAATGGGAGAAAAGATCATTCCTGTCGAAGACGAAAAACAGCTTCGTCTATTCAAGCTTGCCCTGATGCAGTCTCAGGTTGCTGTTGATGCGTTGTATGGAATAGGCTTTAAAGGAGAAATTCCGGAATCCCTGGCAGGTTTCATTGAAGACTTAAACAAAGCCGATCTGCCGGTGGTTTGTGTCGATATTCCCAGCGGTCTGGAAGCAGATACGGGGAAAGTACATAGGATTGCAGTCCAGGGAGATGTGACAGTTACCTTTGGCTTGCCAAAGCTTGGACATTTTCTCGGAGAAGGATTAATCTATACAGGAAGGCTGGTCATTGACCAAATTTCAATTCCCGAAAAAGTGATAGGCGAAGAAAAGATCTTTGCCTATCTATTGACGGATGAAGTCATCCGGCCTTTGATTCCAGCAAGGCACACACTGGGCCATAAAGGTACGCATGGCCGGGCGGTCCTGATTGGGGGATCGCTTGGAATGAGCGGGGCTGTCATCCTGGCAGGAAAGTCGGCTCTGCGCTGCGGGGCAGGGCTTCTTCAGATCGTTACCCCTGAAGCGGTTGCTGAGACGGTCGATTTGGGAGTCATTGAAGCTACGGTCTGGCCAGCAAAGGATTATGAAATGTTAAGCGTCAATGCCTGGCCGGTCATTCAGGAGCGGTTACAAGGAGCTGACGCTTGTGCAGTAGGTCCCGGACTCAGGCAGACGGAGTCATTTCTTAATGTCATAAAAAATATACTGATAGAGACCGATGTACCGGTAGTTCTGGATGCAGACGCGTTGAATCTGATTTCCCGCGAACCGGATGTACTCAGCTTAAGGAAAGGCAGAGGCAATCTTATTCTGACGCCTCATCCTGGGGAAATGGCTCGCATATGCGGCTGTTCAATTGACGAGGTTCAGGAAAACCGCTTAAAGATAGCGCTGGCCAAAGCCCTGGAATGGGGTACCATTGTTGTCCTGAAAGGCGCAGGTTCGGTCGTTGCTTCGCCGGACGGCAGAGTTTTTTTGAATCCGACGGGTAATGCAGGACTTGGCACAGGCGGCACAGGGGATGTGTTGACCGGAAGTATTATGTCCTGGATTGCCCAGGGTGTCCCTCCGTTAGGGGCGGCTTGCATGGGGGTTTATCTTCACGGCAAGGCCGGAGATGTTTTAAAAGATCAGTTTGGTTTATCAGGTTTCACAGCTTCGGAGGTAGCTGATTGCCTCCCAAGGGTCAGAAAAGAGATAGAGCAGTTAGGAGATTTTTAGAATGAATATTTTTCGTCCGGTTTGGGCAGAAGTTGATTTGGGGGCTTTAAGACGCAATTTAAAAAGGATACAGCAGTACGCCGGCAGTGAAATAATGCCCATAGTCAAGGCAGATGCCTACGGACACGGTGCAGTGGAGGTTGTTCGGACTCTTAAGGAAGAAGGGATTACCAGATTCGGGGTTGCTATCCTGGAAGAAGCTTTGGAGCTCAGAAGGGAATTCCCGGATATTGCCCTTATGGTTATTGGACCTACATTGTCGAAGTATTCAGAAATACTGGTCAGAGAAGAGATCATTCCCGAAATATTTCAGATCGAACAGGCTGAAGCGCTTTCAGCGGCAGCGTTGAAGCTGAATAAAACAGCGAGACTCCATATCAAAGTGGATACGGGAATGGGTAGGACAGGGTTCCGCGAAAATGCACTCGAAGATATTCGGAAAATCGCAAAGCTTCCAGGCCTTTATCTGGAGGGGATTTATACCCATCTGGCCACGGCCGACAGCACTGATTTGTCTTATGCGAAGCAGCAGCTGAAGATCTTTAATGACTTATATGAAAAGCTGTGCGCGGCTGGAATAAAAATTCCGGTCCGTCATGCCGCGAATTCTGCTGCAATCATGCAAATTCCCGAAAGTCATTACGAACTTTGCCGTCCAGGAATCATTTTGTACGGACTTTTACCGATGGATCACGCCGGACAGGAAGCTGGATTTGAACAGGTCATGTCTTTAAAGACCCGCATTTCCCAGCTGAAGACCATCGAAAAGGGCGAGAGTGTTGGCTATGGAAGGACGTTTATGGCCGACAGGCCCACAAAAGTCGCAACGCTGCCGATCGGTTACGGCGATGGTCTGCGCCGTTCTCTGTCCAACGGCGGTGAGGTCTTGCTGAAGGGAAGGGAAGCCAGGATTATCGGTAAAATATGCATGGATCAGACCATGGTCGATGTAACAGAAATTGAAGGAATCCAAGAAGGGGATGAAGCCGTTCTGCTCGGCAGAAACGGTGACCTGTTTATTTCCGCGGATCAGATTGCTGAACGATGCGGAACGATTAGCTATGAGATCCTGTGCGGTATTTCCAAGAGAGTGCCAAGAGTGATGGTTGAGAGCAAATAGTATTTGGGGGCAAAAAGCCGTGCTGCGCACTTATTCTGGGAGATAGAAAACATTAATAAAAAAGACCTTTTGGATGTGAGCTGTTTTGAACATACTCAGTCTCCAAGAGGTCTTTTTAATTTTAGTGGTATTAAGACTATATCGTGAGTATCAATGGAATCACGAATCGGATTAGGCAGCTCCGGCTTAGATTACGCCGTGAGCCAGCATGGTGTTAGCAACTTTCAGGAAGCCTGCAATGTTAGCACCGACGACCAGGTTGCCTTCACAGCCGTATTCTTTGGCAGCTGAGCTGGCATTGCGATAGATGTTGACCATGATGTCTTTAAGTTTGGCGTCAACTTCTTCGAAAGTCCAGGAGTAACGCATGCTATTCTGGGACATTTCCAGAGCGGAGGTTGCAACACCGCCGGCATTGGCAGCTTTACCAGGAGCAAAGATGATTTTATTGGCATGGAATACTTTGACTGCTTCTGGAGTAGAAGGCATATTCGCACCTTCACCGACAGCAAAGCATTTATTGGCAACCAGAGCCTTGGCGGATTCTTCGTTCAATTCGTTCTGCGTAGCGCAGGGAAGAGCGATATCGCAAGGAATGGTCCAGATGCCTTCGAAGCCTTCTTTGTATTCGGCTTTCGGGTGGAATTCCAGATAATCTTTGATTCTTCTTCTTTCAATCTCTTTGAGCTGCTTAACGGTCTTTAGGTCAATACCGTTTTTGTCGTAGATGTAGCCGTTGGAATCGCTCAGGGCAACAACATTGGCACCCAGCTGCATGGCTTTTTCGGCTGCATAAATCGAAACGTTGCCTGAACCGGAGATAACAACGGTAGCCCCTTTAAAGGATTTGCCGATGTCTTTAATTGCTTCGTCCATCAGATAAACCAGACCATAGCCGGTTGCTTCGGTACGAACTAAGCTTCCGCCATAAGTCAGGCCTTTTCCAGTAAGTACGCCTTCAAAGAGATTTCTGACTCTCTTATACTGGCCGAACATGTAACCGATTTCTCTGCCGCCAACACCGATATCACCGGCAGGAACATCAGTGTCTGCACCAATATGTTTGCAAAGTTCGGTCATGAAGCTCTGGCAGAATTTCATGATTTCGTTATCGGATTTGCCTTTGGGATCGAAGTCGCTGCCGCCCTTGCCGCCGCCGATCGGAAGTCCGGTCAGGGAGTTTTTGAAGATCTGCTCAAAACCTAGAAATTTGATGATGCCAAGGTTAACAGACGGGTGTAAACGCAGGCCGCCTTTGTAAGGACCGATAGCGCTGTTGAATTGAACACGGAAACCACGGTTAACCTGAACATTTCCTTTGTCATCGACCCAGGGAACTCTAAACATGATCACGCGTTCGGGCTCGACGAGCCGCTCGAGGATACCGGCTTTTTCATATTCGGGATGTTTGGCAATTACCGGTTCCAAAGATTCCAGCACTTCCTTGAGTGCCTGGTGGAACTCGGGCTCGTTCGGACTTCTTTTGATAGCCTGTTCCATGACTTGTTGGACATAAGACATATTTTTTACCCTCCAGAAAAAATAATGTTTTTTTATCAATAACCGTATTCTACAATATTAATTTGCGTTTGAACATAACAAAACAAACAATATACTGTATTCATTATAAGATATTAGTGATGCAAAATAATGAATTTATAATATTAAATTTAAATATTTAAACATTGGCATTAAAATTATACAGAAAACTAAAAAATACAAAGAAAGTTAAAATGAATACAATATTTTTTAGTTAAAACAGTTATGTTGTTGATGGATTTTTGGTAAAATCGTAAAGAAACTATAGATGAAAACTCCAACAAAGGGTGTGTAATATGAAATACAATCAATTGCCAAAAAAACAGGGTCTTTACGATCCGGCCTTTGAGCATGATGCCTGCGGTATGGGATTTGTCGTGAATATCAAAGGTGAAAAATCGCACGACATTGTCGAGGAAGCTTTAACCGTTCTGGAAAACTTAAACCACAGAGGTGCCAGTGGTGCGGATGAGAATACGGGTGACGGCGCTGGTATTCTGGTGCAAATACCCCATGACTTCTTTAAACGGGAATGTGATGTTCTCGGCTTTAATTTGCCGGAAAAGGGCAAATATGGTGTAGGAATGATTTTTGCGCACAAATATGAAGATTTTCGGATTACCCAGATGGACTCTTTTGAAAAGATTGTTCGTGAGGAAGGACAGAAGATTCTTGGGTGGCGGGAAGTCCCGATCGACAAATCGACGGTCGGCCATAGTGCCAAAGCTGTTATGCCCCGGTTTATACAGGTTTTTATCGGAAGAAGCTCTGATCTGACCGATGATATGGATTTTGAAAGAAAGCTCTATGTCATTCGAAAAAGAGCAGAAAAACTGATCATCCCAATGTGTGAAGACAAGGGAGGCTCCTTCTATGTTGCCAGCCTTTCCAGCAAAACCATTGTCTATAAAGGTATGCTTACAGCCGAACAGCTCAGAAACTTTTATCTGGATCTTTCCGATCTGGATTTTGTTTCAGCACTGGCCATGGTTCATTCCAGGTTCAGCACCAATACCTTTCCGAGTTGGGAGCGGGCGCACCCGAACCGATATATTGTCCATAATGGGGAAATCAATACCATCAGAGGAAACGTGAACTGGATGAAGGCCAGGCAAAAATGCATTGATTCACCGTTGTTTGATGATATTTCCAAGGTATATCCGATTGTTGACGAGTCAGGCAGCGATTCAGCTATGTTTGACAACAGTCTTGAGTTTATCCATCTTACCGGCAGATCACTTCCCCATGCTGTCATGATGATGATTCCTGAGCCATGGGAAAAGAATGATCTGATGTCCAAAGAAAAAAAGGACTTTTATGAGTTTAATAATTTTATCATGGAGCCCTGGGACGGACCGGCTGCCATGGGCTTTACGGACGGAACAGTTATCGGTGGCGTACTGGACAGGAACGGACTCAGACCATCACGTTATTATGTCACCAAAGATGATAAAGTCATCCTCGCCTCAGAGGTGGGGGTTCTCGACATCAAACCTGAAAATGTCAAGTATAAAGGCCGTTTAGAACCGGGTAAAATGCTCCTGATCGATACGGAAGCACAAAGGATCATTTCTGATGAGGAAATCAAAAAGAGTGTTTCCCTGATGCATCCGTATGAAGAGTGGAATAAGAAGCATATTGTCTATTTAAGTGATCTCCCTGTTGACGACGAATTGGAAGCACCGATGCTGGAAGATATCATCTCCCAGCAGAAAGCATTTGGCTATACTCATGAGGATATCCATAAAATGATTCTGCCGATGGCGATTGATGGCCTTGACCCTGTCGGATCGATGGGCATGGATTCACCGCTGGCAGTACTTTCAGACAAACCTCAAATGCTGTACCATTATTTCAAGCAGCTTTTTGCCCAAGTGACGAATCCCCCGATTGATGGCATCCGTGAGGAAATCATTACCTCCAGCACAATGCTCCTAGGGAATGCGGGAAACCTTTTGGATCCTGACCGGACGCATAGTTCCGCAGTATATCTGGAGTCACCTATCCTCACCAATACTCAGTTGGATACCATTATGAAATTAAATAACGGGAAGTTCAAGACAGCCAGGATTTCCATTCTTTACAAGGTAACTGGCGGCCTTAGAGCAATGGAAAGAGCTTTAGAAAAAATATCCCGGGAAGCAGATAAAGCAATTGCTGATGGCGCAAATATTCTTGTTCTTTCGGATAGGGGCGTTAATAAAGAATTTGCTGCTATCCCCGCTCTTCTGGCATCTTCGGGGTTGCATCACCATTTGATACGCCGTGAAATCCGGACGAGTGTGGGTATTGTTCTGGAGACCGGAGAAGCCAGGGAGGTACACCATTTTTGTGCCTTGATCGGGTACGGTGTTACCGCGATCAACCCCTATATTGCTTACGCAACGATCAGAGACCTGGCGGCCAAAGGAATGACGAATGGCCTAAGTTATCAGGAGGCCAAAAAGAACTATATTAAAGCCTCGATCAAAGGCATCTTAAAGGTGCTTACGAAAATGGGTATTTCGACGATGCGCAGCTACCATGGTGCCCAGATATTTGAAGCTGTCGGCCTGAAAAGAGATCTGATTGACCGCTACTTTACTCAGACGCCATCCCGCTTGGAAGGAATCGGTCTTGAAGAAATTACAATGGAAAATCAAATGCGGCATGAAAGCGCTTTTGATGAGAATGCACTTTACACAGATACACTGGAAATCGGCGGTTTCTACCAATGTAAAGATAGCGGGGAGATTCATCTCTACAACCCGGAAACAATCTACCTGCTTCAGCGCGCCTGCAGGGAAGGCAATTACAATCTTTTTAAAGATTACTCCAGAAAAATTAATGACGAGGAGATCTATACACTTAGGCAGCTGCTGGATTTCAAAATAAGCGCCGGAGATACGATTCCAATCGAAGAAGTCGAACCGGTTGAGTCCATCGTCAAAAGATTTAAGACCGGGGCGATGTCCTATGGCTCAATCAGCAAGGAAGCTCACGAATGTATGGCGATTGCCATGAACCGTTTGGGCGGCAAAAGTAACAGTGGTGAAGGCGGCGAGGATCCTGAAAGATTCAAAAAGTTGCCTAATGGCGACAGTCTGATCAGTGCCATCAAGCAGGTTGCTTCAGGTCGCTTCGGTGTTACCAGCAGCTTCTTGGTAAATGCCTCAGAAATACAGATCAAAATGGCACAAGGAGCCAAGCCTGGAGAAGGTGGGCAGCTTCCAGGCCGGAAGGTTTTTCCGGCGATTGCCAAAGTCAGACACTCGACACCAGGAGTCGAACTAATCTCACCCCCGCCGCACCATGATATCTATTCGATCGAAGATTTGGCGGAACTGATCCATGACCTAAAAAATGCCAACCGTGATGCTCGAATCAATGTTAAGCTTGTTTCTGAAGTGGGTGTCGGTACGATTGCGGCCGGTGTGGCCAAGGGCAAGGCCGATGTTATTCTGATCAGTGGCTATGATGGCGGTACAGGTGCTTCACCGCGAACAAGCATTAAGAATACAGGATTGCCGTGGGAATTGGGTCTTGCCGAAACCCATCAGACCCTTGTGCTTAACCGCTTGAGGGACAGGGTCGTCCTGGAAACAGACGGTAAGCTTCTGTCAGGCAGAGATGTTGTCATCGCTGCGCTCCTAGGCGCTGAGGAATATGGATTTGCCACTACCCCACTCATTTCCATGGGCTGTGTGATGATGCGCGTCTGCAACCTGAACACCTGTCCGGTAGGTATTGCAACCCAGAATGAAGAACTCCGCAAGAATTTTGCCGGCAAACCTGAGCATGTTGAGAATTTCATGTTGTTTATTGCACAGGAAATGCGGGAGATCATGGCGAAACTTGGCTTCAGGACCATTAATGAAATGGTTGGACGTACAGACAGGCTCAAACACAAAGAAAATATTAAGAATTGGAAAGCAGCCCAGGTAGATCTTTCCCAGGTTCTGTATCAACCCTACGCCGGTGCAGATGTCGGCAGATTTAAGTCACAGCAGCAAAACCATGGACTGGAAGAATCCTTGGATATGCGCAAGCTTTTAAGAATGTGCAAGCCGGCCCTGGAACACAAAAAATCAATCCGGGCCAAACTGAAGATCAACAATGTGGACCGTGTGGTTGGAACCATTGTCGGCAGTGAAATAACCAAGCGTTTCGGGGAAGAGGGGCTTCCTGAGGATACCATTAAGCTGACCTTTGTAGGTTCTGCCGGTCAAAGCTTTGGTGCATTCGCACCCAAGGGCATGTCCTTGGAACTTGAGGGTGATGCTAATGACTATATCGGCAAAGGCCTTTCGGGTGGTAAAATTATGGTCTATCCGCCAAAAACTTCGGATTTTGAACCAGCGAAAAATATCCTGATCGGCAATGTCGCCTTCTACGGCGCAACTTCGGGTGAAGCCTATATCAACGGAATCGCCGGCGAAAGATTCTGTGTCCGAAACAGCGGCGTCAATGCGGTTGTTGAAGGTGTCGGCGACCATGGCTGTGAATATATGACCGGAGGAAAAGTTGTGATCCTGGGTAAGACAGGACGGAACTTTGCTGCGGGTATGTCCGGCGGTGTTGCCTATATCCTTGATTTTGAGGAAATATACTGCAACAAGTCCCTGATTCTTATGGAAAAAATTACTTCGGAAAAGGAACTGAAAGAAATCAGGGAAATGATCCGTAAACATGTAGCGCACACGGGAAGCCCCCTCGGCCGGAAAGTACTGGATGATTGGGCGGTTTACGCGCCAAGATTTACGAAGATCATACCCAAAGATTATAAAAAGATGATGGAAAATATCGATAGAGCTCACAAGGCTGGCTTAAGCGGTGAAGAAGCCCTGACGGCTGCCTTTGAAGGGAAGGTCTGATCATGGGAAAAGCAACAGGATTTTTAGAGTATAACAGAATCGATCCGAAGAAAAGAAAGCCTGAAGAGCGGATCAAAGACTACAATGAAGTCAAGATTCCTCAGGATCCTGAAATTGTCCGAACGCAGGGCGCACGCTGCATGGACTGCGGTGTACCTTTCTGCCACGGCGGTGTGCTCTTGAACGGCGCCGCTTCAGGTTGCCCGCTGCACAATTTGATTCCAGAATGGAATGAGCTCGTCTATAAGGGACAGTGGCGGGAAGCATACAAGCGGCTGACCAGAACGACGCCGTTCCCGGAATTCACCTCAAGGGTTTGCCCTGCACCTTGTGAAGGGGCTTGTACCGAAGGCTATATCATGGACGCTGTGACTATTAACAGCATTGAATATGAGATTATCGAGAAAGCGTTTGCCGAAGGATGGGTAAATCCTAAGAAGGCCAAAGCCACCGGCAAGAAAGTCGCTGTTGTCGGTTCGGGTCCGTCCGGACTGTCTGCAGCCTATTATCTGAATGCCGTCGGCCATGAGGTCACGGTGTATGAGCGGGATGACCGGGCTGGGGGACTTTTGATGTACGGGATCCCCAACATGAAGCTTGATAAACGATTTATTGAAAGACGGCTTGATGTACTGAAGGCATCTGGGATAGAATTTGTTCTGAATACCGAAGTCGGCAAATATATGAAGGCCCAAGAGCTCGTAGACAACTATGATGCCGTTGTACTGTGCACAGGAGCTACCAAGCCCCGGGGGCTGGATGTGGAAGGCAAAGATCTGAAAGGGGTTTATTATGCCGTAGACTTCCTAAAAGCGACCACCAAAAGCCTATTGAATTCCAACTTAAAGGATGAGAGTTTTATTAGTGCCAAGGGTAAGAATGTCATCATCATTGGCGGCGGGGATACCGGGACGGACTGTGTGGCCACGGCAATCCGGCATGGATGCAAAAGTGTTTTTCAGTTTGAAATTTTGCCTGAGCCGCCTGCCCATCGTATTGAGGCTGCGAACCCCTGGCCGGAATGGCCGAAAAAATTGAAAGTGGATTACGGACAGGAAGAAGCAATCTGTCTTTATGGCAAGGATCCGAGGAATTATTGCATTTCCACCACAAAGATTGTGGGCAATGAGAACGGTGAGGTCAAGGAAGTCCACACAGTCAACCTTACCTGGGTCAAAGATGCTGCCGGCAGAATGGTTCCACAGGTGACTCCCGGAAGTGAAAAGGTATGGGAAGCGGACCTGATCCTGCTGGCCATGGGCTTTTTAGGGCCTGAAGATAATATTCCCACAGAGCTTAAGCTGGAGCGGGATGCTCGCAGCAATGTCAAAGCGGAATATGCGTTTTTTGAGACGAATGTTGACAGAGTTTTTGCTGCTGGCGACATGCGCAGAGGTCAGAGTCTGGTTGTCTGGGCTTTCCAGGAAGGAAAGCTGGCCGCTAGAGAAGTGGACAAATATTTGATGGGAAAAAGTATAATTATCTAGCCAATTGTTATGATAAACAGAGTGCAATGCTCATGGCGGATGTGATAACATGATATTACACGGCATCCACCGTTATGCTTTATCATACCGCATAGTAAAGCCAAGTAATGGAAGATGCCAGGATTCATTGCTTGGTTTTTGCGTATCGGTTATTGGCTGCTTGCACATATAGATTTGGGTGTCAGCAATTAGTAATTGTAAGGATAAAATGATAGCTAAATTGGCGTAAGGAATGATGTGTAATGGATCAGCGTAAGAAAATAAGATCCGGCCTGCCGGGGCTCGATGAGATCATCGACCATCTCAGGATTGGCGATAATGTTGTTTTGCAGGTTGACAATATCGCAGATTATGAATCCTTTGTGCTGCCTTTTGTCAGAACGAGTCTGGACGAGGGCAGAACAGTGATTTATATGCGGTTTGCGCGTCATTCTCCAATTATTGACGACAATGAAAATGTTAAAGTGTATCATATTGACGCCGAACACGGTTTTGAAGCTTTTTCCACGCAGGTCCACCAGATTATTGCAGCTGAGGGAGAAGAGGCTTTTTACGTTTTTGATTGTCTGTCCGATCTTTTGTACACCTGGGCAACGGATCTTATGATCGGCAACTTTTTTCAGATCACCTGTCCGTATTTATATGAACTGAAAACAGTGGCTTTCTTTGCAATTTATAAAAATATGAATTCGTATGAGACGATTTCCGCGATTCGGGAAACGACCCAGGTATTAATGAATATCTATAATGTCAGGGGACAGACCTATATCCATCCGGTCAAGGTGATCGACAGGTATTCACCGACGATGTTTCTGCCGCATATCAAACAGGCGCAGGATTTTATTCCGTTAACAAGCAGCAGCGATGCATCAAAGCTGTTTGCAGATATGTCTCTGAATGTATTTGATGCTCCGCGAAGACATTTGGATTATTGGGACCGGATGTTTTTGAAAGCGTCAGACACCTATGAAAAGGTAAAATACAGCCGTATGCCGTCTGCTGAGGAAAAAAACCTGGTAGAAAAGCTCTGTCGGATGGTTTTAAGTCGCGATGAAAGATTCCTTGAGTTACTGACGAAGGTCTTTACTCTGGAAGATTTGCTTCAGATCAAGTCAAGTTTAATTGGATCGGGATTTATCGGCGGTAAAGCGGTCGGAATGCTTCTGGCCAGAAAAATTTTGCTTGAAGATGAAAATTTTGATTATAAAAAAATTCTGGAACCCCATGATTCGTTCTACATTGGTTCTGATGTCTTTTACACTTATCTTGTTAAAAATGGTCTCTGGAAACTTAGAATGGAGCAGAGAAAACCTGAAAAATATTTTTCTCTGGCCAGAGTCATTAAAAGCAAAATACTCAGCGGTGTTTTTCCGGAGAATGTCAAAAACCATTTTTTGCGGGTCCTGGAGTACTTTGGACAATCACCGATCATTGTCCGCTCCAGCAGCCTTTTGGAAGATGGATTTGGCAACTCTTTTGCTGGAAAATATGAAAGTGTTTTCTGTACGAACCAAGGTACGCTCGAACATCGCTATCTTGAATTTGAAAACGCTGTGAAACAAGTCTTTGCCAGCACGATGAGCGACGACGCGCTGATGTACCGTTTGAAACGAGGAATAGCCGACCAGGATGAGCAGATGGCTTTGCTTGTTCAACGCGTATCGGGTTCTTATCGTAAGGAATATTTTTTCCCCGATCTTGCTGGGGTCGGCTACTCAAACAATATCTATGTCTGGGATGAGAAAATGTCTCCGAAAGCGGGCATGCTGCGGGTAGTTGTAGGTCTAGGCACTCGGGCTGTAAACCGTACGGCGGGTGACTATGCCAGAATTATAGCGATTGATGAACCTTTATCATCACCTTTAACGGATTTTGATGATTACAGGCAATATGCCCAAAGAAACATTGATGCGCTGATGGTAACCAAAAACAGCATGATTGGTATCGCGTTTAACGATCTTTTAAACGAAATTGACGATCCCAAACTGCATTATTTCGCGCAGAGAGACTATACTGCAGAAAAAATGATGAAAGAAATAGGCCAGCAAGACCGGCAGGCCTGGATTATTAATTTTGATCAATTTCTGTCCGATTCCACTTTTGTCGGGGTTATTCAAAAAATGCTTAAATGCCTGGAAAAATTCTACGCATATCCGGTGGACATTGAATTTACCGTTAATTTTAAAGATTTGGATTATTATCAGATCAATCTCCTGCAGTGCAGGCCGCTGCCCGCAAAAGGTCTCAAAAGTAAGGTGGTGTTCCCGAAACATATTGATTTCCAAAAAACATTCTTTCAAAGCCATAATACTTTCATGGGTGGGAATATCCATTATGGTATTCAGCGAATCATTTATGTCGAGCCTGAAACCTACAGCAGGCTAAGTGACCTCGAAAAATACAGGGTAGCCAGATGTATCGGCAAATTGAACAGCCAGATTGAGAAAGAAAACATGACCGTGCTGCTGCTCGGCCCTGGACGATGGGGTACCAGTACGCCTTCGCTCGGCGTGCCTGTTTATTTTTCCGAAATTAATAATATCACTGTCCTTGGTGAAATTGCAGTTAAAGAGGGCGGGTTCACCCCGGAGATATCTTACGGAACCCATTTCTTCCAGGATCTCATTGAAAGTGATATCTTTTATGTGGCACTTTTTCCGGAAGGCAGGGGAGGAGTCCTTCAGACAAAACTATTAAACCACTTTCAAAATTTGCTTCCTGAGCTGCTACCACTGAGCGCCTCCCTTGGAGAAATCATTAAAGTATATGATATTAATAAAGGAATGCATAAAGCCCTGGAGATTATTGCTGATGTCGGAAAACAAAAAGCGGTATGTTTCTTTAAATAGAATTGATGGCTGACAAGATATAAAAGTAGCCCTTCGGGGTTGTTTTTCCCCCTTAGGGCTAGAAAATATCTATCAAGGTTAGTGGCATCCGTGATGGCTACAGCTGTTCATGGCAGAGAATTCCGGAAGCTGGTTATCCAGGAAGAGCTGGATGTTACCCGAAACGGTGGCATTATCAACCCGAAAAGCACGCACCCCTTGCGCATTGAGTTTCATTAGGGCACCTGCACCGATTCCGCCAACCAGAATCGCGTCCACCTGTTCTCCACCCAATGCCTTCAAAGGCTGGCACATCCCGTGCTCATGCTGAGAGTCTCCGTTGTCGATGACTTTCATCTCTTCTTTATCCAGGTCGTAGATCAGAAAAAATGGGGCTGAGCCAAAATGATCATAGGGGATACTCTCAAGTCCTTTGTCTTCTTTTACAGGGATACAAATTTTCATGTTTAAGCTCCTTTTCTCGGTTTATTCATTGCTTGAACGCTCACAGCACTTTTCACGCTGGGCCTTGCAAGCATATTGACAATTGAATGGGACGCTGAAAACATCTTTATAGTGACCCGAGGTGTGGGTGCCTGATATCTGCTCAATGAATCCGATCAGATCTTCAAAAACAGATTGCTGCAAATTGTATTGTACGAAGTAGCCTGTTTTCTCGCCAATCAGAAGGCCGGCTTCCTTTAAAATTTTAATATGTTGGGACACGGCTGCTTCGGAAATTTGAAGATGTCTTGCAATTCCTTTAGCACAGATGCTTCTTCTGGACAAGATAAGCAAGATCTGCAGTCTTGTTTCGTCAGAAAGCGCTTTGAATACCTGCACAATTTGCTCCATATATCCTCCGGGTATTTTTAATTAACTAACTACTTAACTAAATTATAAGACACTTAAGTGATTAAGTCAAACAAACTGTTTTCTAATCGGTTCTAAAAGAAATGCTTCTGAAGACTGGCATTTTTCTATGTTATAATGATATGAAGATTTTTACGCCTTCATTTAAAAGCGTTTATTGCAAGTCATTGGCAACCCGGAATGATTACAGGCCATAGAAAGAAGGGGACAGCATTGAAATATTTAGAAGCGACACTGGGGAGAATATTCATTCTGAGATTGGAACAAGGAGAAAAAATCCCAGCCATTATTCAGGATTTTGCCGAAAAACACCAGATCAATTCCGCACTGGTTCATTTTTTGGGAGGGGCGGACAAGGGCAGTAAGGTCGTCGTAGGACCTGAAGACGGACAGGCCCTTAAACCCCGCAAGATGGTGACAGAGCTTCAAGGCACCAGCGAAACACTGGGAGTCGGAACTTTGTTCCGAAACGAACAAGGGAAACCGGTCTTGCATATGCACGCCGCTTTTGGCAGAGAGGGAAAAACAGTAGCAGGCTGTGTACGTGAAGGGGTCGATATCTGGCAAATCGGCGAGGTTGTCATGATTGAACTGAATACAAGTGAGGGCTCTAGAAAAATTGATTCTACGACAGGTTTTGAGCTGCTCGAAATAGAGTAGATATACCAACTGATTCTTGGCAGTATTTTTTTCGATTTTGAATGCGCCGCGGGCGAATACAATGCTTTATTGGGACAGGGAGGCATAGAATATATCGATGGAAAAACGGTATCAGGTTCTGCAGGATATTGTAGAGAAAGAGCTGTCTTATGCGGCCCACGATCTGGATCATGTTATGCGGGTCTATCATCTTTGTTTGATTCTGGCCGGGCAGCGGGATGATGTCGATACGGAAGTATTGATTCCGGCTGTCCTGCTTCATGATATTGCCAGAGCCAAAGAGGATGAAGATAATTCCGGAGAGATCGACCATGCCGTATTGGGTGCGGAAATGGCCGAGAAGATCCTTCAAGACCTAAATTATGATCCGAATTTGAGACAGGAGATCACACACTGTATTTTAGCGCACCGGTTCAGAACAGGACATCAGCCGGAGAGCATCGAAGCCAAAATCCTCTTTGATGCCGACAAACTTGATATCATCGGAGCAACTGGGATTGCCCGCTCTTTCATGCTTGCTGGCCAGCACGGGGAAAGGCTATATCATGAGGTTTCTGTCGAAGAATATCTGAAGGAAAATATCGGTGAGAACGGCAGGATTAAAGATGCTTCCAAACATACGACCAACCTGGAATTTGAACTTAAATTAAGAAAAATACCGGATAGGCTGTATACGGAAGAAGCGAAAGCAATCGCCAGAAAAAGGGTCAGATTTATGGAGCTATTTTTCAAGACTTTAGTGGAAGAAGTAACAGGAAATAAATAATCGAAATAAATAATCCTTGGAACGAATCTGTAAAGAAATTGGCTGGAAAATGAAGAATAATTTACATAAAAAAATTAAAAAACACTAATAGAAAGTATTTTAAATAAGTTGTATACTTGAACGTAGATATCGTTTGGCATGAATCTTGCCGTAAGGGTCAAGTTGATGTATCTATCCGAGTAAATCCTGGTTTTTAATGTGAAAAGAATATGAAAATGCCGTCTGTCCGGGAATCTGTATAGTATTTTAGTTTGATTCAGAAGGTGGAAGGAAAATATGAGGCAGATACGCCAAGATATATTTCTTGAACAGCAACAGAGATTGTTCATGACCACTGAACTGCGTCAGGCAATTTCTGTATTGCAGATGTCGACTCTGGAACTAAGCGAGTATATCACAAAAAAAATAGAAGAGAATCCTTTTCTGGACGAAGATGAACCCGTGGCTGAAAACAATGAGGTTGTCAGCAAAACTGCAATCCGGGTTAATATGGACGACCTGATTGAACATTTCAGCAGCGACAGCAATATGGGTCATATCTGGAATGAGAAGAATGAAAATAACACCGGATACGAACAATATCTGTCTGATCGGCCAAGTTTATATGAGCAGCTTGAATTACAATTGAATTTAGAGATCAAAAATCCTGCGGATATTATCATTGGAAACTTTCTGATAGGAAGTATTGACCGGAACGGCTATTTTACAACAGAACTGGAATATGTCAGCCAAAAATTGAATGTTGCCGTTGAGAGAGTGGAAGAGGTCCTAAAGGTCATTCATACTTTCTATCCTACCGGCGTAGGTGCCCAAAATCTTCAGGAATGCCTGCTTCTGCAAATGAGAGCAAACGGCAAGGACAGTGAGCTTGCGGAACAGGTTATTCAAAACTACTTCCAGGAGCTTGCCGACAAAAAAATAATGAAAATAGCCGATGCCCTCTCCGTGTCTACGAAGCAGGTCCAAGAAGTCTATGATCTTATCAGGACGCTTGATCCTAAACCCGGACTGCAGTTTGGCGCTGAAAGAAATCCTTTTATCTGGCCTGATGTTACGATTATGAGAGACCAGAACGATTATATGGTTATTGTAAACGACTTTGATTTTAACTATTTGAGAATCAATAAGACATATGTGGATATTCTCCGTAATTCAAATGCATTATCTGATGATGTAAGAAAATATCTTGAAGAAAAGTTTGATTCCGCTTTGGGGCTCATCCGCGGAATTGAACAAAGAAGACTGAACATTTACAAAGTTGTGCAAAGCATTGTTGATATTCAAAGAGAATTTTTTGACAATGGCATTGAATACCTGAAGCCCTTGACCATGAGTCAGGTTGCGGACCTAGTCGGCATCCATGAATCTACGGTAAGCCGGGTCACCTGCAACAAATACGTTCAGACGCCGCGCGGACTGTTTGCTTTGAAGTATTTCTTTAACTCCGGTGTGGGTTCTTATGACTGCGACAAAATAAGTTCCAAAAGTGTCAAACACTTGATCCAGGATATCATTAATAAAGAAGACCCGAACCAACCACTGAGCGACCAGGATATTATGATGATGCTTGTGAACAAAGGGATGAGGATCTCCCGGAGAACTGTTAACAAGTACCGTCAGAGTATGGGGATACCTACAAATTTACACCGTAAAAGATATTAATTGTCCAAAGCATTTGATGATTTTGAACTGTATTTGGGTGGAAGATTAGTCAACATAATGCAAAGGAACCGCGGGTATTTAATAACATCCACGGTTCCTTCACATTATATTGGACTAGGTCATTCAGGTGAGGAATGTTCAGAGAAGGTATATTTAGATAAAGAGTGTCCATTGGAAGGAGTGTTCAAGGGGAAGGTATATTCCAGAAAAGGGTGTTCATGGACGAGTTGCTTTTGCTTTGGCATCACTGCGCTAACTGCGCTAACTGCGGTTACAATATTGGGTGTGCAAAAGCTTGTGGGATAATTCTCCGAGGGGCGCAAGCAGAAAGTCCTGATAGAGTTCCTGTACTGCCGGATTTTCATGCGACTTGCGTAGCGGCATGTTTTCATCGACCTGGTACAGGGCTTGAATCCGGCTGGCTCTGATCTCATTGGTCGTGCCGTAAGGCTGGCCTCCTCCGCCGATACATCCTCCGGGACAGCACATGACCTCGATGAATGTATAATCAGCCTGGCCTGCCTTGATCATTTCCAGAATTTTTTTGGCGTTGGCAAGTCCGTGAGCAATCCCCGCTTTTACTTCCGTTCCGGCAAGATCAACCGAAGCTTCTTTTACGCCGGCCATTCCGCGCACGGCTGTAAAGTTTAAGTCAGTCAGGGTTCTACCTGTAACAACTTCATACACGGTACGAAGGGCTGCTTCCATAACTCCGCCGGTTGCTCCGAAAATAGCGGCTGCACCTGTTGATATGCCAAGGGGCGAATCAAATTCAGCTTCAGGGAGCATCCGGAAATCAATTCCCTCGTGCTGCAGCATTCTGCCAAGTTCGCGGGTGGTGAGGACGATATCTACATCCTGGCTGCCGCTTGCATTCATTTCCGGGCGCTCGGCTTCAAATTTTTTAGCGGTACAGGGCATCACGGAGACGACAATGATATCCTTGGCTTCAAGGCCGCTGGTCTGAGCGTAGTACGTTTTGGCCAGAGCACCAAACATTTGCTGGGGAGATTTGCAGGTCGACAGATGCGGAATCAATTCCGGATAGTAATGTTCCATATATTTGATCCAGCCGGGACTGCAGGAAGTAATCATCGGCAGGACACCGCCATTTGCTATCCGGTCCAGTAATTCATGGCCTTCTTCCATGATGGTCAGATCTGCTGAGAAGTCTGTATCAAAAACCCGGTCAAATCCCAGACTGCGCAAAGCAGAAACGAGTTTCCCTGTCGCGATTTCGCCTGATGGGAATCCAAATTCCTCGGCTAGGGATACCCGGACGGCCGGAGCGACCTGAACGACGACATGTTTTTGGGGATCTGCGAGAGCTTCCCAGACGCGGTCTGTATCATCTCTTTCATGAATTGCACCTACCGGACAAACCAAAGCACACTGTCCGCACAGCACACAGGCGACATCAGCCAGCTGTTTGCCGTATTCCGGTGAAATGCTGATTTCCGTACTGCGGTTATGACTATAGAGGATTCCAACGTTCTGAATATAGTGGCAGGCTTCCGCGCATCGACCACATTTGATGCATTTATCCGGATTTCTGACCAGCGAGGGGGTTGAGAAATCCTGAAAGAAACTGTGTTTTCTTTTTTCTCCTTGGATATCCCTGACTCCGAATTTGGCGGCGATTTGTCTGAGCTCACAGTTGCCGTTGCGGATACAGGTCAGACATTCCTGCGGATGATCAGCAAAAATTAATTCCAGAATCGTTCGTACGGTTTCTCTGACTCTCGGAGAATTCGTCGTGATGTTCATTCCGGCTGTTACCTTGGTGGAACAGGAAGGCACGAGATTTTTTATGCCTTCTACCTCGACCACACAAATCCGGCAATTTGCCTTGACGCGCTGATCAGGATGATGGCAAAGGGTTGGAAGATCAATGCCCTGTTGTCTGGCTGCCTCTAAAATAGTGATTTCAGGTGCAACTGCCGTTATCTTACCGTTTAGCGTAATATTAATGGTCTGCATCAGGCGGTCTCCTCCTCAATGAATGATGGTTTGTTATCACGGCAGGAAGCAAGATATTCATCCCGGTAATAGGCCAGGGAGGAACGAAGGCTGTTGCCGGCTGCTTGGCCGAGACCGCAGAAGGAAGCTTCCTGAATCGCCCGGGTATACCGCTCCAGCGTGCTAACATCTTGACGCACGGCTTCTCCGGTGAGCAGCCTATCAAGGATCAGATTGGCCTGACGCAGTCCTTCACGGCAGGGCGTGCATTTGCCGCAGCTTTCATGCAGAAAGAAGCGCAGCCGGTTTTGAACGTTTGACAAGATCGAACGGGTGTCGTCCAAAACAAAGATGGCTCCTGATCCGATCGTAATCCCAGTCTTGGCACAGGCCAGATATTCCAGCGGGGTAAAAAGCATTTCCGGGGGTATCAGAACGCCGGAAGCGCCGCCAATGTTTACCGCTTTTATGGCTTTTCCGGTCTTTGCTCCGCCGCCATATTCGTTGATGATTTGAGCGAAGGTCATTCCGAATGGTACTTCAAATAAACCACGGTTTTGGACATCACCGGAAAGCGAAATCAACTTGGTTCCGGGACTGTCCGGTGTACCAAAAGAACGGTACCAGGATGCACTTTTTTCAATGATTTTGGGGATATTGGCAAGCGTTTCAACATTGTTGATCAACGTGGGTTTTTGCCAGAGACCGGCTTGGGTCGGGTAAGGGGGTTTCAGACGCGGACGGCCTTTTTTGCCCTCGATGGAGGAAATTAACGCGGTTTCCTCACCGCAAAGATAGCTTCCGGCACCGGAAAATAGCTTTAAAGACAAGCTGAAACCGCTGCCGAGAATATTTTCTCCAAGGAACCCACGGCGCTCGGCTTCTTCGATGCTTTCGCGCAGGATTTTCTGCGCTTCAGGATACTCGTGCCGCACGTAGATATAGCCTTCGGAAGCTCCGGCCATAAACGCCGCGATGGTGATGCCTTCCAACAGTTGGAAAGGGATATGGGTCATAATGAACCGATCCTTAAAGGTGCCTGGTTCACCTTCATCGGCATTGCAAATGATATAACGCAGTTTTTCCGTGTTGTCTCGCAGCATTTTTATTTTTTCAGCAGTAGGGAAAGCAGCTCCGCCCCTGCCGCGCAGTCCGGCATCCGATATTTCTTTCAGGGAAGTTTCAGGACCCTGGGCCAGGGCTTTGGCTAACGCGGAATATCCGCCGTTTTGACAATGATGGTCCAAGTCAACATGCCTGCCCGGAGAAATATTAAAAATCTGATTGTCATCAAGCATTTTATTCATTCTGATATTCCTTTCTTAAATTACGGATAATGGCGACCGCAGCTTCCGGAGTCAGGTCACCGTAGACCGCATCATCAATTTTGATGGCCGGAGACATATAGCAGGCACCAAGGCAATTGACGCTTTCCAGAGAGAAAAACCCGTCCGCTGTTGTTTGTCCGATCTTAATCCCGAGTTCCTGTTTAATTGCAGCGAGGATGGAAGCTTTGTTGGCATTTTCACAGGGCGCGTTCGTACATATCCGGATAATGTGTATGCCCCGTGGTTTCAGGGAGATCTCACTATAGAAAGATGCCGTAGAATAAACTCTGCTTCGGGAGATATTCATTTCCCGGGAAATTTCATTTACGGCTTCTTCACTCAGATGATTCTGGGGGTCGGCATCCTGAACGGCTAAAATTACTTGAAGCAACAAGGCTTCTTTTTTTCCAAACCGGTTGACAACTTCTTTGATTGCCGTCATTTGATCACACTGCCTTTCTGTAACCTTTCTGCAGGAAAGTTTACCTGTGCTTGCTTCAGTGTAATATGGGGCAAAATGCAAATCAAGAATAGTTATTTATTTGACAAAATAACAGAATAACGATGCAAAATAATAGACATTGTTAGCAAAGTTATAAATATATTTAACAATGCTGTTAATTATTTAACAATAAACAATAAATAAGAAATCTCCCGGTTCAGTTTTAACAGGGAGATTAGCAGGGCTATTGTTATTTTTCTTGAATTGATTATTCTAGTTTTATATGCCTATTTGTTCGCCTAATTGTTGATTGCTTTATGATCTATTCAACAATAATTGCTGTTTATGGTTTTTCTTTCAGCGACTCTTCCCTCAGCGGCCTTTCCTGAAGGTTGTATCCGAGCACCATCAGACAGTCAATCATATGGGTATTTTCCACAATGATATCTTCCGGCATCATCAGTTCGACCGGAGAGAAATTCCATAAAGCTTTAACGCCTAAATCAGTAACTAACCTGGCGACCTCACCGGCACAATTTTCCGGTACAGTCAAAACCGCAATATCCACAGGATTTTTGCTCAAATAATCCGGCAGGTCATCCATGGGCTGGACCTCAACGTTTCGGATTTTTTCGCCGATCAGTTCAGGTTTGACATCAAAGATCCCGGCAAGTTTAAACCCGCTTTTTTCAAAATTCGCGTGTTTGGCCAAAGCATGGCCCAAACTTCCGGCCCCTATAATGATCATGGTATGAGAATGCTGCAGTCCAAGCAGTTTGTGTATTTCCTGATGCAGAAAACCGACATCATAACCATATCCCTGTAAGCCGTTGCCGCCAAAACAGAAAAAGTCCTGTCTTACCTGAGAAGAGGTCAGACCCATTCGGTTGCCCAAATCTTTAGAGGAAATCCTGCTGATTCCCAATTGCAGCAGTGTTGAAAGATACCGGTAATATCTGGGCAAACGTTTTACAACCTGACTGGATAGTTTCTTTTCGTCCATCGACAGTTTCACCTCAAAATTGAATAATATGCAGTATAGTATATCATAATTTCGAAGTCAGGGGATGGGAACCGGTAATTTTTTAGTCTGAGAATTGCTGGATAATCTGTCTATTCCAGCTAATTTCTAAATCTGGAGGCAATAGATGAACAACAAATTCCTGTTTTGAGAATTTTTATGACTCATTTTTTAACAAATGATATTATTGCTTAACGAAACAAAAAATGCTTTGGTGATAACATGATGGGCATTTCTCAAGGCTTCCAGAGTTATTAACTTTGTTAAACAAAGTTAATTTGAAACTGGCACATATTTTGCATTGATTATTGAATAAGGAACGAGTAAGATAAGTATAATCTTATCTTACCATGCCATTACCCTTGGGTGTGTTCTTTCCCTTTATATAACCCTACTAGGAGTGTTCACCTAGTAGGGTACCCCCTTCAATTGCTGAAGCGAAACAAAGGAGTCGGCGGATCACAACATTAGAATATTTTTCTCCGAGCCTTGGATCCTAAAGTTGCAATGCGGCTATGGATGCAAGGTCTGGACAAAGTCCACGGAGTAGTAGAAGAAATTCTGTTACTTGCTGTATTGCGAAGGAGATGTGAAAAGAATTGGTTTGTTTGCCGAGCCAAAAATCTTTATCCTGCATGTCCGTGCAGGATTTTTGTGATTAATAAGGAGGATATGCATGCAAAAAAATACTTCGTTGGAAGAAGCCCAAAGTTTGATATTTGATTATTGTCCTTTGACCGAAAAGGAGAATAATTATTTAGCGGATACCCTCGATAGGGTACTGGCAGAGGATATTGTTGCCAGGGAAAATATTCCGCCGTTTTCGCGTTCACCTTATGACGGTTTTGTTTTCAGGGCCGAAGATACTGTGGGAGCCAGCGAAGCTAATCCGGTCACCTTTGAGGTGATTGAAGAAGTGCCGGCAGGTTATACGGCCCAAAACGCTGTCAGCAAGGGTCAGGCAATTAAAATTTTGACAGGAGCTCCGATCCCTGAAGGCGCGGATGCAGTTGCCAAATTTGAAGAGGTAGAAGTTCAGGGTAGCAAGATATCTGTTTCAAAGGCCTTCATGCACGGTGAAGATATCGTTCCTGCGGGTGAAGATATTGCCGTAGGTGATCTGATTGCGGCTGAGGGAACCGTTGTTACGGCACCCCTGATGGGGCTGATGGCCTCCCTCGGTGTTGTGGAAGTACTGGTTTATAAACGTCCAAAAATTGCGATTATCGCTACCGGAGACGAACTGCGTGATGTAACGGAGCCTCTGGCTCCCGGTAAGATCCGAAACAGCAACAGCTATACACTCCAAGGCTATCTCCGTTCACTTGGTGCAGAGCCTGTCGTGATGGGGATCTGCAAAGACAAGAAGGAAGATGTTGCAGCCCTGGTTGAAGAGGCTTGGAAGCATTCCGAATTGGTACTGACGACCGGAGGCGTATCGGTGGGAGACTATGACGTGATCCGGCATGCAGCCGATTATCTTGGCGCCGAAACACTTTTCTGGAAAATTGAGATTAAACCGGGCTCACCGTGTCTAGCCGCAGTGAAGGACGGGAAGATGCTGATCGGCCTGTCAGGCAATCCGGCCGCTGCAATGGTAACTTTTCAACTGATGGCTGTCCCCTACATAAAAAAAATGACTGGCAGAAAGGATTATTGTTATCGAAAGATTGAAGTGACCCTGAAGAAGGATTTCCGAAAATCAAGTCCTCGCCGAAGATTTTTACGCGGCAGAATGCTTTACGAGAATGGTATGGTCATCATGGAATCGACCGGAGAACAAGGCAATGGCGTACTGCGCTCCATGCTCGGCTGCGATATCCTGGCGGAAATTCCGGAAAAGAGTGGCCCAGTCAAAGCCGGTGAGAAATTAACCGCTTATATCATTGAATAGAAGCAAAATGAAAAAGTTGGAATTCAATAAGAATGGGAATCAAATAAGAAGCTGTTATACGATTTTATGGCCTAAGGAGATGAATAAAAGTGAAAAAAATAGCAGTCCAAGATGCAGTCGGCATGACCCTTTGCCACGATATAACGAAAGTGATTCCTGGGGAATTTAAAGGCCCCGCTTTTAAAAGAAATCATGTGATCAAGCAGGAAGATATCGAGGAACTGTTGAGTCTTGGTAAAGAGCACATCTACGTCTGGGAAGAAAATGCCGATGAAATCCATGAAGATGATGCGGCGATCAGAATGGCACAAGCTGTCATGGGTCAGAACATCAGTTTTTCGGAACCTCAGGAAGGTAAAACTACGTTGATTTCGACTCAAAAAGGTTTGCTGAGGATCAAAAGCTCATTGCTGCACGAAATCAATTCGATCGAACATGTTACGATACCGTCCCTACCGAATAATTTCAAGGTTGAAGTTAATCAGAAAGTTGCAGCAACCAGGATTATACCGCTTGTTACCAAAGAAGAAAATATTCGCAAAGTAGAAGAATTATGCACTCTTTATGGTCCGGTATTTCATGTTGAGACGTATATAAAGCTCAGGGTTGGGATTGTAATTACCGGAAGTGAAGTGTATAAGGGAAGGATCAAAGATAAATTTGGGCCTGTAATCAGGAAAAAACTTGAGTATTTTGGCGCGGAAATCATCGGTCAGGAATATTGCCCTGATGAATTGGAATTGATTCAAGCGAAGATCACAGGTTATATGGAGCAAAAAGCCGACATGATTATTATGACCGGGGGGATGTCCGTAGATCCCGATGATCTTACTCCTGGGGCGATCAGGAGTACCGGTGCAGATGTTGTAACATATGGTGTTCCTGTTCAGCCCGGCAATATGTTTATGCTGGCTTATCTGAATGGGATACCTATCTTAGGCGTACCTGGAGCGGCCGCCTATTACAAGACCACTGTCCTGGATGCGGTACTCCCGAAGATCTTTGCTGGAGAGACACTGAACAAAAATGATTTTATCCGCATGGGGGAAGGCGGTTTATGTTTAAACTGCCAGATGTGTCAATATCCAAACTGCTATTTCTGCAGATAAGAATTTTCATTCAGTTTACGGGTATACGAGTGTAAGTGGGGAGTTGGGATAATGATCGATGCATATGGCAGGGATATCAATTATTTAAGAATATCTGTAACGGATTTATGCAATTTAAAATGTACGTACTGTATGCCGGAAAAAGGTATTGAGAAAAAAGAACGCTGCGATATCTTAAGCCTGGAAACTATGGAAAAAATCGCCGAGACAGCCGTTAAACTCGGGATCACCAAGATCAGGCTCACTGGCGGAGAGCCATTGGTAAGGAGAGGGATCCTGGATCTGGTCCAAAATATTGCCTTGCTGAAAAACAAAGGACTCAAGGAACTGGGACTCACGACCAACGGGCTGCTTCTGAAAAAATATGCGGATGACCTGAAAAAAGCTGGGCTGACGCGGGTAAATATTAGTATTGACAGCATGGATCCGGCCAAATATAAGGAAATTACCCGCTGCGGTAATGTTCAGGATGTTCTGGAAGGGGTCAGGGCGGCAAAAGAAGCAAAACTATTTCCATTAAAGATCAATGTCGTTCTTATTGGCGGATTCAACGACAATGAAATCGAAGATTTTGTCGCGATGACGATGGATGATGATATCGAAGTTCGTTTTATTGAGCTTATGCCGATTGGGGAAGCTGGAGCATGGGGCCGGGAGCATTTCTTGTCCAACGAAGAAATACTAAAAAGAGTACCGACGTTGATCCCGATGCCATTTAAAGGACATGGCAGCGTAGCACGTCTCTACAAACTTCCGAATAGCAAAGGTAAGGTTGGTCTGATCAGCTCGTTAAGCAGTCATTTCTGTAATTACTGTAACCGGATCAGGATTACGCCCGACGGCAAACTGAAACCATGCCTTCATTCCAATATCGAGATCGATATCCGGAATTACGGTGAAAACGGACTTGAGAAGTTTCTGATGGATGGAATCATGGCAAAACCCACCCGGCATTGTATCCAGAGCAGTGACTTTGAGCCGGTAATAAGAAATATGCACGAAATAGGCGGGTGAAAAATGACATGAGTGAACTGACACATTTCAATGAAGAGGGACGGGCCAAAATGGTTGACGTAAGCGGGAAGGCTGAAACCACTCGCGTGGCGGTAGCACGCGGCGAGATCCGGATGAAGCCTGAAACCCTGACGCTAGTCAAGGAGGGACTCATGGTTAAAGGGGATGTGCTGGCGGTGTCGCAGGTTGCAGGTATCATGGGTGCCAAAAAAACTTCTGATATTATTCCGATGTGCCACCCGCTGCTGTTGTCGGGAATAGATGTTTCTTTTAAAATCAACGACCAGGAAAGCAAGATTGAAATTCAGGTAACAGTTAATAACTCCGGCCAGACCGGCGTCGAAATGGAAGCACTTACGGGAGTTTCTGTCGCAGCGCTTACCATCTATGACATGTGCAAGGCTGCAGAAAAGGATATGGTGATCGGGGATATCTGTCTGGTCAGTAAGTCCGGCGGCAAAAGTGGCAATTATATCCGAGCGGATAAAACAAAATAAAATATCCGAGAGACTCATAAATAATAAATTACGAAAAAGAAATGAACAAGATATCCAGAACAAAAATGACGGACGTACTATTCAAAAAACTCTTCGGAGAGGTGAAGAACGATGATCACTGTAGGCGTTATCACAGCCAGCGACAAAGGGTCCAGAGGAGAACGCGAGGACTTAAGCGGACAGGTCATTAAAAATATGGTCGAAGAGATCGGCTGGGAAGTTAGAATTCTGGAAATTGTTCCGGATGAACAGAAGATCATTGAAGCCAAGTTAATTGAATATGCCGATGAACATAAAGTGGATGTGATATTCACGACCGGAGGAACCGGGTTTTCACCGAGGGATGTGACCCCGGAAGCTACGCTGGCTGTCGTCGAAAGGCTTACTCCGGGAATTCCCGAGGCGATGAGACTAGAGAGTCTGAAGGTCACGCCAAGAGCGATGCTTTCCAGAGCAGTCGCTGGAATCAGAGGCAAAACTGTGATTATCAATTTACCGGGAAGCCCGAAAGGTGTTAAAGAATGTCTGACAGTTGTTCTGCAGTCGTTGGAGCACGGCATAGAAATTTTAAAGGGGACTGCCGGAGAGTGTGCACAGCCAATGAAATAAGACTTTTTAAACGAGGAGTGGAGAAATAATGGCTGGAAAAGTATTGGCCATCAATATCAGCGATGTTCGTGGAATTGTAAAAACAAGCATACCCGAAGTCAAGGTGCTTGAAAACTGGGGACTGGAAGGAGATGCCCACGCCGGCGACTGGGACCGTCAGGTCAGTATATTTCCCGAAGAAGCTCTGGTTAAAGTTCCCGAGCATAAAAGAAAAGAAGTCATAACGGCTGGTTATACCGAGAACTTTACAATCTCCGGGATTGCACTTGACGACCTAATGGCTGGAACGACTATCAAAATCGGCGAAGCCGAAATCCATATTGTTAAGGTCGGCAAAGAACACAAGGAACATGGCCGGCCGTATATTGTCAGCAGAGAAGGCCGCTTTGGCAAAGCCGTCAAGGGTGGAAAAGTGAAAATCGGCGATGAAGTCACCGTTATTTAGAAGGGATCTTAATAAGAGTAATTTTAACGCGGTAACCTTACGAAGTAACCTTACACAGCTAGGGGGAGATCACCGTGAATGATGTTCCAGTCATATGTTTCGTTGCTGCGAAATCAGGCACCGGCAAGACAACTTTCATAGAAAAACTAATCAGGGAAATGACGGAACGCGGTTTTAAGGTCGGCGTGATTAAGAGCGACGCCCACCGTTTCGATATTGATAAACCGGGAAAAGACAGCTGGCGGTTTACTGAGGCCGGAGCAAGATCCACGGCAATTATCGGGCCCGATCAATATGCGGTCATTCAGAAAACCGAGGCGAAGAAAGATATCGAAGATGTAATTGCAATGATTGAAGGTGTCGATATCATTCTGGTCGAAGGGTTTAAGATGTCCCAAAGACCAAGATTTGAAGTTGTAAGAAGAGAACTTGGCACCGACATTGTTTCTCCTTTGGAGAACTTACTTGGCGTCATTACGGATATCCATGATCTTGCTGTTCCGGTTCCGTTGATCGATATCAATGATTTTCAGGGTGTCGCGGATCTTATCATTGAAAAGTATCTGTTTAGCAGCATAAAATAAGAATTCAATGTTTTATATACCTAAAGGAAGGGGTATCCTATATGCCGAAAGTAATTGCTGTCAATATCAGTGAAACAAAAGGGGTTCCGAAGCAAGAAATTGAAAAAGGCTATTTTAAAGTGGATCATGGTTTAGTAGGGGATGCGCATGCTGCCAACTGGCACAGACAGGTCAGCTTGCTCGGAACTGAAAGTGTCGATAAATTAAAACAGGCCGGACTGACTGGTCTGGATAACGGCAGATTTGCGGAAAACCTCACGACCGAGGGCATTATTCTGTATGAGCTTCCCATAGGTACAAAGCTTAAAATCGGTGAGACGCTGATGGAAGTGACCCAGATCGGCAAACAATGCCATAACAGCGGATGTGCCATTAAACGGCTTGCCGGGGACTGCGTGATGCCACGTGAGGGAATTTTTACCAAAGTCCTGTCTCCGGGATGGATTAAACCGGGGGACGGCATTGAGATCGTGGAACAGTAAATCATATTTTACAAACAAACTAAATGAAAAAGATAGTTGATAAAGTATTTCAACTATCTTTTTAAATCACCAAAATTCAGAGGGAAAAGACAGTGATGATATCGGGTATCCTTGAACAAGATATTCCTGGCCTTTGGCCACGTACCTCTCTGCTATTTGGCGAATGGATATCAATTCTTCCGGCGTAATTTCTCTGATTACCCTGGCGGGAGAGCCAAGGATCAGAGAGTTTGAAGGGAATATCTTTCTATCCGGGACCAGGGAGCCAGCGCCCACAATCGAATTTTCACCAATGACAGCTTCGTTCATGATGATTGCACCCATCCCGATCAGAGAGCCTTTACGAATCGTACAACTGTGGAGGATACAACCATGGCCGACAGAAACCTCATCTTCAATAAGTGTCGGCAGATCGGTATTCACATGGATAACACTTAAGTCCTGAATGTTTGTTCTTTGACCGATGGTAATCGGGGCAATATCTCCGCGCAGAACACAATTGAACCAGATACTTGCGTGGTCTCCGATGGTTACGCTACCAATGATTTTTGCGCCGTCCGCCACATAGACGGTTTCTGCGACCGACGGCCTAACGCCCTGATAGGGAATGATCATAGGATTGCTTGCTCCCTGCTTTTTATCTTTAAAAATATTATAGATTCCAGGACAGCTTTTGTCGAGAAGGGCCTGCCGCTAAAAGCTTGGCACCAGTCAAATTTTCTTGGAAAACAAGCAAACCCTTAAGTTGCTGTTTATTTTAGGTGTAAGTTAGGTTATATTAATAGGGATGTTTAAGAATGTTTGGAAATAACAAAGAAGTATGTTGTTACAACAACTAAAAAATAAGGAGCAGCTCCTGATGAAAATCCGTTTCTACCTGGCGCTTTGGACAGGAAAAATCGTATTGATATTGATGCGGCTTTTGGGGAAGAAAGGCACAACCTTCCCTGGATTTATTGCGCTTAAGATTTGCCCCAATATTATTGGCCTCTTGGCTTCCAGTTTTCCGGAAGGTGCAGTGATTATTACGGGAACCAACGGCAAAACGACAACGAACAACCTACTCGCTTCTATCCTGAAGACAGCCGGAAAAAAGATTGCTTTTAACCGGGAAGGGGCCAATATGCTTACGGGGATTACAGGAGCATTGCTGCAGAATACTACATTTGCCGGCATGCCACAAGCTTCTGTCCTGCTGCTCGAAGTGGATGAAGCTACACTGCCGGGGCTATGCAGGCAGCTGACTCCACGGCTTGCTGTGATTACGAATTTCTTTCGGGATCAGTTGGATAGGTATGGCGAATTGGATACGACGATTAAGCTGGTAAAAGAGTCGCTGCCTGCCGCAACAGAACTGGTGCTGAATGCGGATGATCCGCTAGTTGCTCAGATCGGAACCGGCCGGAAAGGTGTATTTTACTTTGGGGTAAGCACACTGCCCACAAGCTCTGCCGACAGCACGGAAACGCGGGAAGGGCGATACTGTTCGCACTGCGGTCAGGAATTGTCTTACACGCTGTTTCATTACGGTCAGTTAGGGTACTATAGGTGCCCTGGCTGCGGTTTCAGCCGGCCTGATCCTTATATTGAAGCGAAAGAAGTCAAAGTGGAAAGCAGGGAGATCTCGTTCAGGATAGATGATGACCATGACGACCGCGTCTATCAGGTACCTTTGCAAGGGTATTATAATCTGTATAACGCGCTGGCAGCTTTCTGTGCTGCGGACCGTCTGCAGATATCCAGAGAGGATATTGGTGCCGGACTGAACCGGTATGTTTCCGATGCCGGGCGAATGGAACAGTTTTCGCTTCCCGGATGTGAGGCAACGTTGACCCTGGTGAAAAATCCAACAGGTTTTAATCAGGTCATCCATACCATTGCAGAACTGCCTCGGTCTGTCCGCTTGCTGATTGTGATTAACGATCTGGCGGCCGATGGCCGGGATATATCTTGGTTATGGGATGTCGACTTTGAAATTTTGGCTTCGCGTCAGGATGACGTGAAACAAATCATATGCTCCGGTTTAAGAGCTGAGGACATGGCTTTGCGGCTGAAGTATGCCGGAATTAAGGAAGACAGAATTACAATGGAACATTCTCTGGAAAAAGCGGTGGAGATGCTGGAACAGCCAAGCGCCAACACGGTGTCAGCGGTTGAGACGGCTGCAAGCATAGCAGATGGAGAAGCCGTATTTATTTTGCCAACCTACACTGCCCTTTTCCCGATGCGGGATATTCTGGTGAGAAGAAAAACCGGAGAAAAACAGCGTAAGGTGGTAAATATATGAAGCTCACCATTTTTCATCTTTATCCGGATTTGCTTGACTTATACGGCGACAGGGGAAATGTTCTGGCGCTGGCTGCCAGATGCAGGTGGCGCGGCATTGATGTCGAGATACGCAGAATATCTTTGGGGGAAGAAATGGATTTCTCCGAGGCGGATATTCTTTTTCTGGGGGGCGGTTCAGACCGGGAGCAAAGCCTTTTGGTTCAGGATTTAAGCACCAGATCCTCAGAACTTAAAGCAGCGATCGACGATGGACTTGTCATGCTGACCATCTGCGGCGGTTACCAGCTTTTGGGGCTGTATTATCAGACCGGAGACGGAAAAAAAATTCCGGGCCTGGGTATCCTGGACTTCTATACCATTGCCGGAAACAAACGACTGATTGGCAATGTCATTGTTGAAATGGCACCTGAACTTCTGAGTTCCGTGTCGGGAAACATTCTCCGGCAGACCGATGGCGTTGAGGTGTTCAATACCATGGTCGGATTTGAGAACCATTCTGGGAAGACCTATCTTGGATCAGGGCTGAATTCCTTGGGAAGAGCGCTGAGGGGTTATGGCAATAACGGAGAGGATTTACAGGAGGGTGTATGGTATAAAAATGTTTTCGGGACTTATCTCCATGGACCGTTGCTGCCGAAAAATCCCCATATTACCGACCTGTTGCTGGGACTGGCGACAAAAAGAAAGAATCCGGCTTATCAGCTGGAAATCCTGGGAGATTCTCTGGAAAAAGCAGCGCATCATGCGGTTATTGAGCGTTTTCTTACAGCAGGATTCAGGGCAGGACCCAAATAGGATCAAAACAGGAAAAAATTACATGATTAAAACCAGGAAGAATTATTGAATATTACTTGTACCCGGCCGTGTCTTCGTTGACACTTTAGAGGGTGAGTCGCTATAATAAAATAGGATTGCTTAATGGGGCCTTCCGTGGCCATGAAGGGGGTGCCTTGCTTGGCAGAGACTAGGCGTATTGTTGTATGTTTGCCGGAAAGCATTATTGAGGAAGTAGACGAAATCGTATCGTCAGAGAAGTTAAACCGGAGTGATTTTATCAAAGAAGCTGTTTACAGTGTATTGATTGAACGGCGAAAAGCAGGAATACGAGAGCAGATGCGGCAGGGATATGTTGAAATGGCTCAAATCAACCTGTCGATGGCAGTAGATTTATGCCAGGCTGAAGAAGAGGCAACCATGCGTTATGAAGGGAAACTAGCTTGGAGTGTCGGGTATGAGTATTAAACGCGGGGAGATTTTTTATGCGGAACTAAACCCCGTTGTAGGTTCTGAACAAGGCGGCACCAGGCCGGTCTTGGTTATTCAGAATGATATTGGAAATCAGTATAGCCCGACAACAATTATCGCAGCAATTACATCCCAGATTTCAAAAGCCAAACTGCCGACCCATGTGGAAGTCAAAGCTAAACGAAGCGGTTTGGAAAGAGATTCTGTTATTTTGACTGAACAAATCAGAACGATCGATAAGAGCCGGTTGAAGGAAAAAGTCGCAGTGCTCGACGAGGAAGTAATGCTCAGGGTTGATGAAGCTATTGAAATAAGCCTTGGGCTGACGGAGATCTGAAGGATTTCAATGGATGAGGCCAAATTACATAGTACGGAATAACGCAGCGTACAGGCTTCTAACACCTGACGCTGTTTTTTATACGGAGGGGAGACATGGGGACGTTTCTTTTATCCCCTCGAGGGGGCAAAAGAAACGTCCCCATGTTCCCATGATTGGAGGAAAAAAATAATGGACTTTATTAGCGTCATTTCGAGGGAATTAGGATTGAAAACCTGGCAGGTCGGGGAAACGGTAAAGCTCCTGGACCAGGGAAATACCATTCCGTTTATTGCACGCTACCGCAAAGAAGCAACCGGAGAGTTGGATGAAACTGTACTCAGAACCATGGCAGATCGGCTGGAATATATCCGGAACCTGGAGCTCAGAAAAGAGGAAGTCATCCGCTTGATTAACGAACAGGGCAAGCTAGATGACGGTTTAAGATCCAAAATAGAAGCTGCCGCCAAACTGCAGGAAGTCGAAGACTTGTACCGGCCGTACAAGCAGAAAAAAAGAACCAGAGCCTCGATAGCCAGAGAAAAGGGCCTGGAGCCTCTGGCGGATTGGTTATTTAACCAGCCTGCCAAAGGAAGCCTGCAGGAAGAGGCCGCTAAGTATCTTAATCCCGATTTGAATGTCCATGATGCTGCTGAGGCCTTGAGCGGAGCCCGGGATATAATTGCCGAGAACGTTTCCGATGATGCGGAAACAAGAAAACTAGTTCGGGCCAGGATCTATGAATGGGCAGAAATTACAGCCAAAGCGAAAAAAGAAGAGCGTTCGCCTTATGAGATGTACTATGAATATAAGGAACCTGTCCGTAAAATTCCGCCGCACCGGGTTCTGGCTTTGAACAGAGGAGAAAAGGAAGAATTCCTTTCCGTAGGGCTTGAGATTGAAGCGGATAAGATTCTGCAATTACTGGAAAAGAAATACCTGCAGGGAGGCCCCTGCCAGGAGTTGATGAAAGAGGCCTTGCAGGATAGCTATAAGCGGCTGATCTACCCATCGATTGAAAGGGAGATCCGGGCCGAGATTACCAGCAGGGCAGGAGAACAAGCTGTCAAGGTGTTTTCCGCCAACTTGCGGCAGCTTCTGCTGCAGCCGCCGGTAAGAGATAAAGTGATCATGGGGCTCGATCCCGGTTACAGGACAGGCTGCAAGTGGGCGCTGATCGATGATACAGGAAAACTTGGAGAGGTAGGGGTGATCTATCCAAACCCTCCACACAATAAAAAGCAAGAAGCCAAACAGCTCATTGCCAAAGTGGTGGAGCAGTATGGCGTCCAGATTATTGCAATCGGCAATGGAACAGCTTCCCGCGAAACGGAGGAGCTCGTCACCGAATTCATCCGGGAAAGCGGACGTCCGTTGGAATATATTATTGTCAGTGAGGCAGGGGCTTCGGTTTATTCGGCTTCGCCACTGGCCAAAGAGGAATTCCCGGATTTTGATCTTTCACTGAGAAGCGCGGTATCCATCGCCCGCAGACTGCAGGATCCTTTGGCTGAGCTTGTCAAGATTGAACCGAAAGCAATCGGTGTTGGTCAGTACCAGCACGATATCCAGCCTAAGGTTTTGGAAAGCTCGCTGGGTGGTGTCGTCGAATCCTGCGTCAATACAGTCGGAGTCAACTTAAATACGGCTTCTCCGTCTATTCTGAAATTTGTCTCCGGATTGAATTATACAGTCGCCAAAAATATTGTTTCCTACAGGGAGAAGAACGGCAAATTTCGTTGCAGGGAAGAACTGAAGAAGGTATCCCGGCTCGGGGAACAGACCTATATTCAATGTGCCGGTTTTATCCGACTGCCGGATGGAAATAATTGTCTGGAGAACACACCGGTTCATCCAGAGTCTTATGATGTCGCCTCGGCAATCCTGAAGAAAGCCAATTTGACAGCGATGGACCTCAAAACGAATCCGGAGCAGGTGCGCGCTGCGCTGGGAGGTTTCAGTGCTGAGGGGTTGGCTGCGGAGCTTCAGGCAGGCGTACCGACCGTTAAAGATATTCTTGAGGCTTTGCTGAGACCCGGGAGGGATCCGCGTGAGGACCTGCCGCGCCCACTGCTGCGTCGGGATATCACCAAATTGGAGGACCTGCAGGTAGGAATAAGTCTGGAAGGGACGGTCAGGAACATTGTTGACTTTGGCGCATTCGTCGATATTGGCGTCAAGAATGACGGATTGGTTCATATCTCGGAACTCAGCAACAGTTATGTCAGACATCCGATGGAAGTTATCTCGGTCGGCGATATCGTGAAGGTCAGAGTCCTCAGTATCGATCACGCCAGAGGTCGAGTCAGCCTCTCGATGAAGGATATTTAATAAATCATTCTTGAAATAACTTCATACAAAGAGTAACATTCAGACATGCAGATCTTCTGAAAAAAACTCTATAAATCAGTCTGGCGGCCACAGTTTCACTGTGAGCGCAGCATAGACGACGGCACAGGAAGCGCGAAGGCGTTTAAATAGCCATTATAAATGTATTTGTACGATAATACCTTAAAGTGAGGAAATATTTCATATGAGCAATCAACAGATCATTATTGCCGGCGGAAATATCAAGCCGATGACCGGAGAGCCTGAATTTACAGGGAGTATTTTGGTCAAAGACAGCAAAATTGCAAAAATTATGAAGCATTCGGTTGCGGAGACAGATGAAGACGAAGAAAGTGCGTTCAGAGAAATGTTCGGCCTAAGTACAGAAGAGCCGGTACATATTATGTCTGCCAGGGGAAAATGGGTTTTGCCTGGTTTCATTGATGCGCACTGCCACGTCGGGATTGGAGAAGAAATCTATCAGCATGAAGGTGACGACCTGAATGAAATGACGGATCCCCTGACCCCGGAACTTCGTGCGATTGACGGAATCCATCCTGAAGATGAAGGCTTCAGGGATGCACGGCTCGGAGGAATCACCGCTGCGTTTACCTGCCCCGGAAGCGCAAATGTCATTGGGGGTACAGGTGTTGTTGTCAAAACGGCGGGCCGTGTGGTCGAAGAAATGATTCTGAGAGATCCTGCAGGACTCAAGATTGCGTTCGGTGAAAACCCCAAATTTGTATACGGAGAACAGAAAAAAATGCCGATGACGCGGATGGGAACCGCAGCCTTGCTCCGGCAGGCGTTGGTAGATGCTCAAAACTATCGGGAGAAACTGGAACAAGGCCAAAAGGATTTGGACAAACTTCCTGAACGGGACCTCGGACTCGAAACCATCAATCTTGTACTGGACAAAAAAATACCGCTCAGAGCGCATGCCCACAGGACAGATGATATCATGACTGCTATCCGCATAGCCCGCGAGTTTGATGTGGACCTTGTTCTGGATCACTGTACTGAAGGGCATAAAATTGCCGATGTTCTTCAGCAGTATGGCTATCCAGCGGCTGTCGGTCCTTCTTTCACAAATAGGGCTAAAGTAGAGCTTAAAGATAAAACATTTAGCACGCCGGGAGTATTGAACAAAGCGGGACTTAAAATAGCGATCATCACTGATCATTCCGTCACCCCTATCGAGCATCTGCCGCTGTGTGCAGCGATGGCTGTCCGCAACGGACTTGAGGAAGAAGACGCGCTGAAAGCAATCACGATCTGGCCGGCTGAAATACTCGGAGTAGCTGACAGAGTCGGATCTTTGGAAGTAGGAAAAGATGCAGATATTGTCGTATGGGAGGGCAAACCGCTCAATTTTGAGGCCACGCCCCATACAGTACTGATCAACGGTCTGATCGTAAAGCCCGAGTGAGACGGGAGCGTGAAAATATGGAACGGCTGATTGAATCGGGAAGTTCTGAGGAGACCTTTCTTCTCGGGAAACAGCTCGGACAAAGTATCCGGGAAGGCACGGTCATCTGTCTTTATGGAGATCTGGGCTCGGGCAAAACCGTCCTGGCCAAAGGGCTCGGTGAAGGACTCGGGGTTACAGACACCATGACAAGTCCGACATTTACCCTGATTCAGGAATATAGCACTAAAATTGATGGACTGAAACTAATTCATATGGATTTATACAGGCTCCGCTACCCGGAAGAAGCAGAAATCATTGGTGTTGCCGATTATTTCCGGGATGACTGTGTCTGTTTGCTGGAATGGCCGGAAATCATTGTGGATTTACTGCCGGAAGACAGACTCGAAATCAGAATTCAGGGAAGCGGTGACCAAACCCGTTTAATTATGCTCAATTTTTGACATCATACTTGCTAAAAAGCTTTAGAATAAATCTGTGGTCCTAAGAAAAAATAATTAAGAGCAGTGAGGCTTATGAAATATCTGACAATCGATACAACGACAAAGATGACTGCACTGGCCCTGGGTCAGGATGGCAGGCTGGTCGGAGAGGGATTTCTGAACACTGGAAAAACCCATTCTGAAAGACTAATCCCGATGCTGGATCAGCTGCTGAATGCTGCCGACTGGAAACCCATGGATCTTGATTTTATCGGAGCAGTTCGGGGTCCGGGGTCATTTACCGGCATCAGGATCGGAATCGCCACAGCCCAGGGACTTGCACAGGTCCTTAATATCCCTTTGGTCGGAATTACTTCGTTGGATACGCTAGCCTGGGCCGGAAAGGGCAGGCCGGAAGAAACCGTTGTGATCCTTGACGCCCGTAAAAATGAATGGTATTATGCCCGCTATATTTGGCGGGAAGGTAGAGAGTGCCTGGACGGGCCGAAGGCTGTTACGCCGGAGGCGCTCACAGTGAAGTTGAAGGAACTTCAAAAACCTTGTTTTTTTGTTGGGGATGCGGTTACCGGAGCCAGACAATTTCTGGAGGAACAACTCGGCAGCCAGGCCGTTCTGCTGTCCGAATACCAGTACCTGCCCAGAGGAGCCTATGCAGCATGTGAGGTTTGGGAACAGTGGAAGGCAAGATGCTTTGACGGGAATTTTCAGGCCCTGGAACCCATTTATATTCGTCTCTCAGAAGCTGAAACCAATTATCTTAAGAAACAAGGTATAATGCAGTAGTCATATTGGTATTCTCAACATACTATAATTCTGAACCATCATTAAAAAGAATACTGATATTCAGGTGATAAAAATGTTAAAAAGAGGTCAGGCCGAACAGAATAGGGAACCTGAGGCGGAGGTTATCGTTCGTCCTATGCAGCTTGAGGATATCCCATCCATTGTGGCGATTGAGGAAGTATCGTTTGCCACGCCATGGACAACGGAGTCCTTTACATCAGAACTGAAAAATAATGTTTTAGCCAATTATTTTTGCCTAGAGCTGGATCACAAGGTTATTGGCTATATAGGGCTTTGGATCGTCATGGGAGAGGGCCATATTACAAATGTTGCAATCTGGCCAGGATGCCGCGGTAAGGGCTGGGGTGAATACCTTATGAAAAACGTGATTTATCAGATGATTGCCAAAGGCGTGCTGCGGTTTACACTGGAAGTCCGGGTATCCAATCAGGCGGCGCGGAATCTGTATGAGAAATTAGGTTTTAAGGCCGCCGGAGTACGCAAAGGGTACTATTCCGACAACCAGGAGGATGCACTGATTATGTGGGCCAGTCTCTAGTAGATCGATTAGTAAATTGCGTTATCCTTTGCCGTCAAAAAGCCGCACTTCGTATCGTGCTCCGCTTGGCGTTGGCCATCCATTCCGGAGACTTAGTCTGCAGCTAGTGCAAGCTACTAATGTTATTTAGAAATTGCTGTACTAGATTTGTTAACCTTAGAATTAAAAATTAAGGATTTACGGGTACTTAACTGGTCTCGTTGGAGGAGTATTGTGGACAATAACAAGAATGTAATAATCTTAGGTATTGAAACGAGTTGTGATGAGACGTCGGCGGCAGTCCTAGCCAACGGCACGGATTTAAAAAGCCACATCATCTCATCTCAGATTGGGACCCATCAAAAGTATGGCGGCGTTGTCCCGGAAATAGCATCACGGGAACACTGTCTGCATATCAGCCAGGTAGTTGCAGAGGCCCTCGGACAAGCAGGTATGGGATTCAAAGATCTTTCTGCGGTTGCAGTGACGTACGGCCCGGGGCTGGTAGGGTCTCTCCTGGTGGGAGTATCTGCTGCCAAAGCCATGGCCTATGCAGCAGACATTCCTTTAATCGGCGTCAACCATCTGGAGGGGCATGTTTATGCCAATTTCTTGGAGCATCCGGACTTACGTTTCCCGCTGCTGGCGCTTTTGGCATCCGGCGGACATACCAATCTGATTATTTTTAGGGGGCATCTAGACTATGAAGTGATCGGCAGAACCAGGGATGATGCTGCCGGGGAAGCCTTTGACAAAGTAGCCCGGGCGCTCGGATTTGGATATCCGGGCGGTCCGAATATCCAGAAAGCTGCTTTCGAAGGAAACGCAGCAGCTTTTGATTTTCCCAGAGCGATGCTGGAGACCGGGAGCTTTGATTTTAGTTTCAGCGGGTTAAAGTCCTCAGTTCTTAATACCTTAAACAGTGCCCGGATGAAGGGCGAAGTTTTGAATACTGCCGACCTGGCAGCTTCTTTCCAGGCTGCCGTTGTGGAGGTGCTTGTGCAGAAAACCCTCCGGGCCTTGGAAAAATATCCGGTTAAGACCTTGGCCCTGGCCGGCGGGGTTGCAGCAAACAGCAATTTGCGGCAAGCGCTGCAGCAGGAACTGGATCACCGCGGGATCTCTTTTGTTTATCCTTCGCCGATATACTGTACCGACAATGGTGCGATGATTGCACTGGCCGGTTATTATCGCTTTATGAATGATGATTATGCTTCATGGAAGTTAAATGCAGTTCCTGGCTTAAATCTGTAAAATTGGAGGACGCAGTTACATCAGTTTATATTCAATTATTCATTAATAATTATCAAAATTATCAAAAACTTTATATTTTTTATTTATTATGGTAAAAAAATCGACAAAAAAGAATAGGTATTAGAAAAACATAGGATGCAATATTTATCCACAACGATTGTGGATAATGTGGATAAACCATGAAAAAACTTGTTCTTTGGCTACTGCGGATGGGGATAATTTCTTAGGAGAAAAATGCTAAACGAACATCATTGTTAGGAAATTGCAATTTTAGAAGTGATTAATGTCGAAAATTTGATTAATTTTGCTCTATAATGCAGACATATGACCAGGAGGAAGCAGAACGTGAACGAAAAAGAAAAAGATTTATTTCGAAAAAAAGTTCTTCAAATCAGGAGGGTCATGACAGCTGATGAACGTAGGCAAAAAAATGATCGGATTCAGAGGAATATAATGTCTTTGCCAGATTATCAGAACGCTGAGATAATTATGATGTACTTAAATTATTGGGATGAAGCAGAAACTACCGAGGTTGCCGAAGAAACGCTCAAAGCACGAAAAAAGCTGATCATTCCGTTATGTCAGGGGGAAACCATCATTCCGTGTGAGATCAGAAATGTTAAAAATGATGTGCAGTCAGGGAATTTTGGGATCAGAGAGCCGCGTCCCGACCGCTTGCATCCGGTATCCCCAGAAGAAATTGATCTGATTCTAGTTCCGGGTGTCGTATTCGACAGGCAAGGCGAAAGGATTGGTTTTGGCAAAGGCTTTTATGACCGTTTTCTGCCTCAATTAAGGAAAGACGTCTGCATCGTCGGTTTGGCGTACGATTGTCAGCTGGTTGAAAAAATTGCAGCAGACGATCACGATTTTAAAATGTCTTTACTGCTTACAGAAAATGGTGTAATCTATGTTCCATAATCATATTTGCGAAGATTATGACAATTTAAGGAGAGTGAATATGTGTAAGTGTTGTGACTCCAAACAAGAGGCAGTATTTGCTGATTCCAACCAACACAGGCTGAATGAGATCCTCTCTGCTTATCAGGGTCATGATGGTGCTCTTATTCCGGTTCTCCAGGAAGCTCAGGAAGTGTATGGTTATCTTCCTGAGGCCGTCATGCGGGCCATTGCCAAAGGACTGAAGATTCCTGAGGCAAAAGTATTTGGCGTCGTTACTTTCTATGCTCAGTTCAGACTGAAACCAACAGGCCGTAATTTGATCCGGGTTTGTATGGGAACGGCCTGTCACGTCAGGGGCGCTCAGAAAGTACTTTCTGAGATTGAACGTGAACTCGCAATTGTTGCCGGAGAGACTACCGCTGATCAAAGATTCACGTTGGAAACCGTTGCTTGTATTGGAGCCTGTGGCCTGGCTCCTGTCATGACCATCAACGGTCAGGTTTTTGGGAATATGAATTCCGGCCTGGTGTCGGATATTCTGAAAAGATTTAAATAAGGGAGGGGAAACGATGAAGGTTTTAGCGAACCCGTGTTGTGAAAAATGTCATCATACAGCATCCACTCCCTGTTCCGATTATGTTCAATGCAGGGCGGAAGGGCCGTTGTGCCATGACGATGTTTCCTGCAAACAGCAGAGGCAGAAACTGATGTCTTTGATCCTGGAACCAGACAGAAAAAATAAGCAGGTTCTGGTCTGCAATGGAACAGGATGCTTTTCTTCGGGTTCCCAGACATTAATCGATCTACTCAGGGAAGGATTGGCTGAAAGGGGCATTCATACGGCTGACGTCCGCTCTACGGGCTGTCATGGTTTTTGCGAACAAGGGCCAACCGTGATCATTGAACCGGACAAGACTTTTTATACGAAGGTTAAAGCGGAGGACATTTCCGAAATCATCGAAAAAGATATTATACGTGATGAAAAAGTTGAAAGACTTCTTTACGAGGATCCGGTATCGGGGAAACTCGCGGCAAATTTTGAGACCGTGAATTTATTTGCCAAACAGAAACGGATCATCCTTGATAACTGCGGCAAGATCGACCCGGAGGAAATCAGCCATTATCTCGCTAAAGACGGCTACAAGGGTTTGGCCAAAGCGATTCAAACCATGAGCCCGGACGAGGTTGTGGAGGAAGTCAAAAAATCAGGATTGAGAGGCCGCGGAGGTGCAGGTTTTCCGACAGGGCTTAAATGGAGTCTATGCCGCCAGTCAGAGGGCACCAAAAAATATGTGATCTGCAACGCCGATGAGGGAGACCCCGGTGCGTTCATGGACAGGGGCGTTCTTGAAGGAGACCCGCATGCGGTGATTGAAGGAATGCTGATCGGAGCTTACGCGATTGGCGCTGACGAGGGTTATATCTACTGCCGGGCCGAGTATCCGCTCGCGATCGACAGGCTTAAAACCGCGATTGCCCAGGCTGAGGAAAACGGATTACTGGGCAATAACATCCTGAATTCCGGATTTAACTTCAAACTAAAGATCAAAGCCGGTGCAGGCGCTTTTGTCTGCGGCGAGGAGACGGCCCTGATTGTTTCCATCGAAGGCAAGCGCGGGATGCCGACGGTCAGGCCTCCTTACCCTGCCGTCAAAGGTCTCTGGGGGAAACCGACCAATATCAACAACGTCGAGACTTGGGCCAATGTACCGTATATTTTACGGAATGGCACAGACTGGTATACGCAATTCGGCACTGAAAAAAGCAAAGGCACCAAGATATTTGCTCTGACCGGCAAGGTCAATAACACCGGCCTGGTGGAAGTGCCGATGGGGATCACGCTGAGGGACATCATCTTTGATATCGGTGGCGGGATCAAGGACGGGAACCAATTTAAGGCTGTTCAGATCGGGGGGCCCTCCGGAGGCTGTCTGCCCGAGGAAATGCTGGATATTGAAGTCGACTATGATAATCTGACCGCCGCAGGAGCAATGGTTGGCTCAGGCGGACTGGTTATCCTTGATAATACAACATGTATGGTCGATATTGCCCGTTTTTTCTTAAGCTTTACCCAGAAGGAATCCTGCGGCAAGTGTACACCCTGCCGGGAAGGAACGAAGCGGCTTCTGGAAATCTTGGTTCGGATCACCAAGGGTGAGGGGCAAGCTGAGGACCTGAATACGCTGGAAAATCTGGCCAAAGTTATCAAACGGACATCACTGTGTGGTCTTGGTCAGACAGCCCCGAATCCGCTGCTCGCGACACTGCGCTATTTCCGTCACGAATATGAAGCCCATATCTTTGAGAAACGGTGTCCGGCACATGCCTGTACCGCGCTGATGGAATATACGGTCGACAATGAAAAATGCAAGCGCTGCGGGCAATGTTCCAAAGTTTGTCCGGTCGGCTGCATCACCGGGGATAAAGAGACACCCTATGTGATCGATACGCAGAAATGCATTAAATGCGGGGCTTGTCTGAAAAAATGCAAATTTAATGCAATTAGCTTAGCTTAGTATTTCAAATGGCTATCCAGATAAGCCTAAGAATGGCTGATCTGGTATTCGTTTATTTGAATGTCGAGTGATTTGTATTGTTTGCTTGGATGAAAAGTGAAAAAGGAGTGAGAGTGTGGAAAAGGTTCAACTCCAAATTGACGGAAAAACTGTATTGGCCTCAGCAAAATCTACGATTTTGGAAGCTTGCCGGAAAAACGGGATTTCTGTTCCGACACTGTGCCATGCTCCCGAACTGACCAACTGGGGCGCTTGCAGGTTGTGCATGGTCGAAGTAGAAGGCATGCGAAACCTGGCTACAGCATGTACGATGGAAGTACAACAGGGGATGGTCGTAAGGACTTCAACACCGGAAATTAGGGAAGCCCGCAGAACTATCCTGGAATTGATTTTAGCGAACCATGATATTGACTGCCTAACCTGCGAAAAGATGGGCAACTGCGATCTTTCCCGTTATGCTTATGAATATCAGGTTAAAGGAAATACTTTTCAGGGAGAGAAACGCTGCTCTGACCCGGACGACAGCAATCCGTTCATTTTTCGGGATATGAATAAATGCATTTTATGCGGCAAATGCGTAAGGGCTTGTGCCGAGATTCAGGTCAATAATGTTCTAGACTATTCCAAACGCGGTTTTGAAACTCAGGTCTCACCTGCTTTTAACCTGCCGTACGGTGACTCGGATTGTGTATTCTGCGGCTCATGTCTGGCCGTTTGTCCGGTTGGCGCACTGACTGAAAAACAAATGATCGGCAAAGGACGTCCCTGGGAAATCAAAAAAGTTCGGACCACGTGTCCTTACTGCGGAACAGGTTGCAATTTTGACCTGAACGTCAAGGACGGCAAAGTGATCGGAGTAACCTCCAGTTCCGATGCACCGGTTAATGGCAGGGCACTGTGTGTGAAAGGACGGTTTGGATATGATACGATCCACAGTCCGAACCGCCTGCAAGCTCCGTTGATCAGAAAAGACGGTGAACTGGTCGAAGCGGACTGGGATGAAGCCCTTGATCTTATCGCAGAGAAATTCACGGCAATCAAGGCCGAAAATGGCCCTGATTCGCTGGGTGCTTTAAGCTCAGCACGCTGTATCAATGAAGACAATTACCTGATGCAAAAACTGATGCGCGCAGTGATCGGAACTAATAACATCGATCATTGCGCCCGGACCTGACACGCTCCCTCTGTGGCCGGTCTGGCCACTTCATTTGGCTCGGGAGCTATGACGAACTCAATTGGTGAAATACCGCATTCTAAGGTTATTTTTGTGATCGGTTCCAATACGACTGAAGCTCATCCCGTCATCGGCGGCAAGATTAAGCAGGCAGTACGCAACGGCTGCAGACTGATTGTGGCCGATCCGAGGGGAATCGAGCTGACCGGGTTCGCCGAAGTCTGGATGCGGCTGCGGCCCGGAACAGACATCACGCTGGTCAACGGGCTGATGCATATCATTCTGAATCAGGGATGGGAAGATCGTTCCTTTATTGAAAAAAGAACGGAAGGATATGAAGGACTGAAGGTGATCCTTCCCAAATATACGCCCGAGTATGTCAGCAGGGTTACCGGGGTTCAGGAGGAACTTCTTTATCAGGCTGCGGAGATCTATGCTACAGCCGAAAGTGCCCAGATCTTCTATACACTGGGCATTACCGAGCATATCACCGGTACGGACAATGTGATGTCCCTGGCCAACCTTGCCATGCTGACCGGCAATCTTGGCAAAGAAAATTCCGGCGTCAATCCGCTGCGGGGACAAAACAATGTCCAGGGAGCCTGTGATATGGGCGCGCTGCCGAACTTCTTCCCGGGATATCAGAAAGTGGAAGACGAAAAAGCAAGAGACAAATTTGAAAAGGTCTGGGGAGTACCTTTAAACCCGAACAAAGGGTACATGATCCCGGATATGTTTGAAGCCTCTCTTAAAGGGAAGCTGAAAGCAATGTATATCATGGGTGAGGACCCGGTTTCAACGGATGCGGATGCCCACCATGTACGCAAGGGACTACAGGCACTTGACTTTCTGGTTGTCCAGGATATCTTCCTTACCGAGACAGCCAAACTGGCCGATGTCGTGCTTCCCGGCGTGAGCTACGCGGAAAAAACCGGAACATTTACGAATACCGAACGCCGCGTGCAAATGGTCAATAAAGCGGTTGAGCCTGCTGAAGGCGCCAAACCAGACTGGCAGATTATCAGTGCCATTGCCAATAGAATGGGTTCTGATTTCAACTATCATTCGACGGCAGATATCATGAATGAGGTTTCTTCACTGGCACCGCAGTACGCGGGTATTTCGCACGAACGTCTCGGAACGCATGGCCTGCAGTGGCCGGTTACCTGTGAGACTCATCCGGGTACTCCAATCCTGCATATGGATGGCTGCACGCGGGGCAATGGGCTGTTTATGCCAATTGAAGCCAGAGTTTCGGATGAGCTGCCGGATAAGGATTATCCTTTCCTGCTCAGTACCGGACGCAAACTGAGCCACTATAACATCTCGACGCGCTATTCAGACGTGTTAAGTGCTTATTCGGCAGAAGAATTCGCCGAGGTCAACCCTGAAGATGCCAGGAACCTAAATGTCTGTGACGGTGAGAAGGTCAGGGTCTCCTCACGCCGGGGTGAAGTGGATACAAAGGTCAGGGTAACGGACAAAGTTCCGCCCGGAATGATCTTCATGACGTTCCACTATGTGGACTCCCCGGTCAACGTTCTGACGAACGCAGCTTGCGATAAGGTCTCGGGTACGTACGAATACAAGGTGTGTGCAGTTAGAATTTCGAAGTAAAACAATACGGGCAGTTGCTAATTATTGTATCATCAAGGTAAATTTAAAGAATATGCTTGAAAGGCAAAAAATACAAAAATTTGTCACCGACTAAAAAAGTCTTCCTTCAGAGTTTAAATCTGAGGGAAGACTTTATTTTTTCTAGAAAGAAAATCATAGACTTTTGATAAACATAAGCCTGTCACTCCTTGTCCGAGGCAGACATATATTGATAGAGGAACAATGAGCAAAAGGGGTATCTTCATTGAAGGCAATAGCATTTGTTGATTACGAAAATATCTGGGAAGGCCTTCACGAATACGGCTACAGGCTGATGCCCGAGGAGTTTATTCAGCTCCTGGAGGACTATGCGGATCATATTGGAGTGGATCTAAAAGCCGTCTATTTGTATGCGAATTTTGACAAGGAAGAATTCTGGAGGACCCAAACTGCCTTTGAAAAGAAAAACATCTTCACGCGTCATGTCTATGGGAAAAATAACTATGTGAACACCGAAATCCGTGCAAATGCGGCGGATACGGAACTGATGCTGGAGGTTCAGGAAATTCTGGTGACCAGACCGAAATCTGCAGAACTATTTCTTTTATTTACAAGTGATGGCGATTTCCTGCCTATTATCCGAAGAATCCGTGCCTGGGGGAAAGAAGTCCGAATCATCGGTGTTAAAGACAAAATCAATCACTTGCTGATTCCTTACTGTGAAAGTCTGGATGTTTTCTTTAATCTTCTCAATAAGGATTCTGCCAAGTATATGCCGGTTGATGATTTTCCGATAGGAATCGAATTAATTGCTGAGATGCAGATGAGACTGCCCTATGTTGCTTCCACCAGGGCTCGGTCGTATTTAAGTACCAAGCTAGGAAGAACGGCCTCTGAAGTCAAAGATTTTATCCAGTACCTTTTGACGGAGAACTGCCTGATAGAAAAAGAATTCCGTGATCCAAACCTTGTCATCAAAAAGACCAAGATCTATTTGTTAAACCTGGTCAACCCATTGATCACAGAAATCCTGGGCAGTAATCTGACAGAACAGCTTGCAGCCCGTTATGCAAGATTGAGTTCAGAGATTGTTGAGAAGTAACGGAAGCCTGTCACCGATTGTCCTTTTTTCTCATAGGATATGGAAAAAAGGAAAGGTGTCCAATGAACGATCAGCTGCAAGAAATGTTGGCAATGCCCGGAGTCATAGGCTTTGGTAACGGGATTAAAGAAACCAATGGTCATCCGACGGGAACGGAAGCATTACTTGTTTTTGTCGAGAAAAAGATTCCCCGCTCGGAACTCAGGGACAATGAATGTGTACCAAATTTGATTAACAATATACTCACCGATGTCATCGAAATTGGGGAAATTTTTGCTCACAATGAAGCCAGTGGCAGGCGCGCAGCAGCACAAGGGTTCATTGTTTTCCTTCGAAACCTCGTGGGGAATCCCGCGAAAAATTTCCCCAAAACCCTGCACAAAAACCTGACCTCCAATTTTAATGCAAGAGCTACAACCAAAGAAAGAATAAATGCTGGTGACTTCCTGAGCCTCTGGAGATGGCTAATTAAAGAACGGGGAGGTTCTTCGGCGGTCAGCAGGACTTCTTTGATCAGACCTGCAGTCCCGGGTGTCAGTATTGGTCATTATCAGGGAAGAGCCGGAACCTTTGGAGCGTTAGTCTATGATCAAAAAAGCAGCCAGCCCCTGATCTTATCCAATAATCATGTCTTGGCGAACACATCGATGATGAGCAATGCCCGGGCCTCAATCAACGATCTAATTACTCAACCGGCAGGAATAGATGGTTCAAATGAGGCTATCGGTTATCTTGCAAGGTATGCGGCATTAAATGTTTACCCTAATCCGAATTGCGTGGACTGCGCTGTGGCCAAACCGGTAAGTGCCGCCGCTGTGAGTCCGGAAATATTGGAGATCGGTAAAGTTACGGGTGTGACTGAGGCCGCATCCGGCATGACGGTAAAAAAATCAGGGAGAACTACAGGACTAACGATTGGCAAAATCAGAGCAATTAATTCAACAGTAAAAGTCAATTATGGAGAAGGTAGAATTCTGTTATTTGAAAAACAGATCATTGCTTCCAAAATGTCTGAACCGGGCGACAGTGGATCCTTGGTTGTGGATCACAGAAACAGGGCTGTAGGTCTGCTATTTGCCGGCTCAAATCAAAGTACAATTATTAATCCGATTAATCAGGTTCTCGAAACACTTCAAGTAAAGTTCTAGCGCAGTTATTCAAACTCTGGTTTTGTACCTGACGTACATACCAGAGTTTTTTGACTGCCGCGAATGAACCGGCATTTATTGAATTGCTCGCAAATCCGGCGCTTTTTGAAATGGACTTTCTTTGGCATGGTTTGTGTATATTAAAAGAGGAGGGTTCCTGGCAAGGAATCCTCCGTAAGACCAGACGTTGCTGTTTGTGTTCCCTATTCCGAAACTGCGCTTATCTGAGGGCTAAAATGATCAATGCAATAAGCAAGATGACAAAGGCGATGATTAATACCGGAGAAAAGATAAAAAAGTTAATAATAAGGAATAAACTTGCTAAAACAACTCCGGCTATCAATCCCGGGATAAAACCAATAACAGGCGGTGGGGGGACTGGCGGAATCGGTGGAACAGGTGGATGTGGCGGAACAGGCGGAATAGGGGGCAAAGGTGGTCCAGGGGGGAAAGGGTAACGATTACAGCAACAGCCGCCCAACCGTTGATCAAAAAGCAATGACATTGAAATTCCTCCTCTTAAGATGAAGATAGGGCCCAGAGGGCTTTAATAAGATAAGAGGAACATGGGCTGCCCCAAAAATATTTGGACAGCCGCAAACTGCATATCCCTTTAGAAACTCAAACGGAAAATGACGACTCCGAGAAGCAGCAAGATCAGACCGGCCAGAATCGCGATTGGGTTAACGATTGAAGGCCAGGCAACTAAAAATAACCCCAGACCAGCGGCAGCAATTGCACCAATCAATCTGAGGACAGGGAAAGACTCTGACGAATCTACTTCCTGCGTACGGATAACCTGTTGAAGCATTGTATGGTCCCCTTTCTTCTTGTGTCACAGCATCGACTTGTCTTTTTATATTATTCGGCTTGTCTGAGGTATGTTCATAATCCAAGGGGTTTTATGGTATTTTTTAAAAATTATTTCTAAAAAATATATTTCGAATTGACAAAAACATTGGCCTGACATATAGTAAAACTAATTTAGTTTGAGCGTCAAAACAAAGAAGTATGATGGTAAGTGGTGCTTTATGAATAATCTTTATGGGACTTTAAATGAACTCCTGGTAAAACTATTCAACGACATTCTCCAAATCGAAGAACTGTCCCTTAAGGAGAATGAATTTAGCGACCTCTCTATTACAGAAATACATGTAATTGAAGCAATTGGCCTCACAAAGCGCAACATATCTTCTGTAGCCAGAGACTTGGATATTACGATCGGGACTCTTACCTTTTCGGTTAACAACCTTGTGCAGAAAGGCTATGTGAACCGGATCAGAAGTGATGATGACCGACGGATTGTGCTAGTTTCTCTTACCGACAAAGGTGTACAGGCTTATAAGCATCACGCCGGGTTTCATGATGAAATGATCCAAACAACCATTTCCCGACTTTCGGATGAGGAAATGGAAGTACTTGTCTCGGCTCTCGAAAATATTAACGGGTATTTTAAGGTCAAGTACAATTTGAAAAAAAGAGAAAAATAACAGAGCAAGCTGCACAGACACGGGAGGTTGGAAAGAATGTCAGTTAGAATTATTACGGACAGTACAAGTGATCTCCCCGGCTATTTGATAGAGAAATATAACATTATTGTCGTGTCGTTGAAAGTCCTGTTTGGGGAAGAGGAATATAGAGACGGCGTTGATATTACCAACGAAGAGTTTTATGCCAAAATGGCAAGACATAAAGAACTACCGACGACAGCCCAGGTGAATCCGGGTGAGTTTGTCGAGGAATTTACCAAACATGTAGACCAAGGCGATGAAATCATCGGTATTTTTATTTCTTCCAAGCTGAGCGGAACGTATAATTCCGCTGTAATGGCCAGGGAGATCATAAATAAGGGCAGAATCTATGTAATCGACTCTAATAGCGCTACTTTCGGACTTGGACTATTGGTCGTTGAGGCAGCCGAGATGGCTGCTGCAGGTAAAAGTGCGGAGGATATTGTTCAAACAATTGAGATTCTGAAAGATCAGGTTCAATTCTATGGCGTTATTGACAATCTAGAGAATCTGAAAAAAGGCGGAAGACTATCAGCGACCAGTGCATTTGCCGGCAGTATCCTGGGTATAAAGCCAATTATTTCTATCAAAGACGGAGCGGTCATTGTCGTAGGAAAAGCCAGAGGAAGAAAGAAAGCCTTCTTTTGGATTCTGGAGAACCTAAAAAACAACCATGTGGATTTAAATAATAAGAGAATTTGTATTGCGCAGGCTGCAGCACCTGAGAGTCTGGAGGAATTTAGACAGATCATTCTCAAAGAATATGTGCCAAAAGAAATTGTGGTATTTTCGCTGGGCCCTGTGATTGGAACTCACGCTGGCGCAGGCTGCATAGGAATAAGCTGTTTCGGATAGGGAAGCAGACCCGTTTATGATGATTCGCCCCGCATCTTCAGTAGGAGGTGCGGTTTTTTAGCATCACAAAAATAGAATTTACGGATAGAGGAAAGAAAAGAATGAATAACGGTAATGATAGAATTGACAAATATATTTATATATCTTAATATTCAAATATAAGAATATGGAGGGGATTTGCTTGTTGACTTATAAGGATAATCTGGTTTATTTCGAAGAAAAGGCGGATATATTAAAAGTACTTTCCCACCCTGTCCGGCTTTGCATTGTCAAAGGCCTGATGGAAAATGGGGAAAACAATGTAATGAGCATGCAGAATTGTCTGAGTATTCCGCAGTCGACAATTTCTCAGCACCTATCTGCGTTGAGAAATAAGGGGATCATAAGGGGTAGACGCGAAGGACTCGAGGTTTTTTACTCGGTTCAGAATCCGCTAGTGAAAAAGCTGATCCATCTGATGTTTTTCGAATGATGCTAAATATTTGAATTTGAATATTAAGCCAATTAAACTAAAAAATAAATTATTGAAAATAATATAGGGTCGAGGAGGTCGTTATCTAATGCGTAAAAAAATTGTGATTGTCGGTGGGGTGGCTGGAGGAGCAACCACTGCTGCAAGATTAAGAAGACTCGATGAAAAATCGGAAATTGTTATATTCGAAAGAGGGGAACATATTTCTTTTGCGAATTGCGGACTGCCCTATTTTATTGGAGGCGTGATTAAAGGACGGGATAAACTTCTTGTCCAGACCGTTAAAGGAATGACAAACAGATTCAATCTGGACATCCGGACAAAATCAGAAGTAATCGCGATTAATCGGCAGGATAAAAAGATCCAGGTAAAAAACCTCGACACGGGTGTCGTCTATGAGGAAAGCTATGATATTCTAATTCTTTCGCCCGGAGCGAGTCCTATCGTTCCGGGGATTGAGGGCAGCACCGGAAACCCGAGGGTATTCTCGCTTCGAACAATTCCCGATGCCGAAGCCATTGACAGTTATATTGATCAAAATCAGGCCAAAACAGCGGTCGTTGTAGGCGGCGGATTTATCGGCCTGGAAATGGCCGAAAACCTGAAAGAACGTAACCTTGATGTCTATCTGGTTGAAGCTACCGATCAGGTACAGCCCTCACTGGATTATGAAATAGCGAGTCTTCTGCACACCCATCTCCGCGAAAAAGGTGTCAGGATGATTCTTAAGGACAGTGTCGTGAAGCTTGAAGGATCAAAGGTCTATCTTCAGAGCAGCCAGGAGATTGAAGCAGATATGATCGTGATGGCTATCGGCGTTCGTCCGGAAAACATGCTCGCTGTTCAGGCCGGCCTGGAGACCGGCGAAAGAGGAGCTATCCGGGTCAATGGATATCTGCAGACCAGTGATGAAAACATCTATGCAATCGGTGATGCGATTGAAGTAAAAAACTATGTCACAGGACTTCCGACAAACATACCTCTGGCCTGGCCGGCAAACAGACAGGGCAGGCTTCTGGCCGACAATTTGTATGGCAACCGTAAGCCTTACCGGGGGACTCTAGGAACTTCTGTTGCCAAAGTATTTGATTTGACGGCCGCTTCCACGGGCATCAATGAAAAAACAGCAGCTAAAATGGGAATACCGTATAGGGTCATTCATATTCACCCCAATTCCCATGCCGGATACTATCCAGGTTCGACAGTGCTCGATATGAAGATGGTCTTTACTGAAGACGGCAAAATACTTGGTGCGCAGGCCGTCGGGCGCAAGGGTGCAGAAAAGAGAATTGATGTAATTGCAACGGCTATCAAAGGCAATTTAACGGTTTATGACCTTCAGGATCTGGAATTGGCCTATGCACCGCCTTATTCCTCAGGGAAAGACCCGGTCAATATGATTGGGTATGCCGCGGCCAATTTGCTGGATCATATGGTCAAGACTGTTCAATACCATGAAATCGACGATATTGTCGCTGCTGGAAACATTTTGGTTGACGTCAGGCAACCTGAAGAAGTAGAACTGGGCAAGATCAACGGGTCAATCAATATCCCGCTTCCGGAGCTCAGAAAGAGGCTTGGGGAGTTGCCGAAAGATAAGCCGGTTTACCTGACGTGCCAGATTGGCCTTAGGGGATATATTGCGGCTAGGATCCTTCAACAGCATGGTTATGACCCGATCAACCTTGACGGAGGTTTCCGGACGTATACCAGTGTTTACTGGGCGGTTGAAAAGAAGGATAAAGGAGCGGTAAAAGTTGATGATACCGGAAAAGCTTTTACCGAATCCCCGGAGGCCAAAATCGCAGCGGATAAAGTGATCGACTGTTGTGGTCTACAGTGTCCTGGACCGATCAAACAGGTATTTGAAAATATGAAACTCCTAGAAGGAGGCCAGGTCCTGGAAATCTTGGTTACGGATCCCGGCTTTGCGAGGGATATTGAGGCCTGGTGCAGCAAGACCGGCAATACGCTGCTTAAAACAGAATTAAACGGGGATTATCTGAAAGCCTATCTGCGCAAAGGAAGCGTGAAGCCCGCCGACCAGCCGCAGGTAAACGTTGTGGTGGAGGAAAAACCCAAGAGCGCGACGCTGATTGTATTCGAGCAGAATATGGATAAAGCCTTGGCCTCATTTATCATTGCAACCGGTGCGGCATCCATGGGTAAAGAAGTGACGATGTTTTTCACATTTTGGGGGCTGAATATTCTTAAGAAACATGACGCGCCTAAGGTAAGCAAGGATTCCCTGGAGAAAGCCTTTGGCATCATGATGCCCCGCGGACCAAGAAAACTGCCTATCTCCAATATGAATATGGGTGGTATGGGTGCGAGAATGATCAAGTATGTCATGAAAAAGAAAAATGTTGATAGTTTAGAAGAACTGCTGCACAATGCGATGAAAATGGGTATTAAGATCGTAGCCTGCTCCATGTCGATGGATGTGATGGGCATCAAGAAGGAAGAACTGATCGATGGCGTAGAAATCGGCGGTGTTGCCACAATGCTTGCCAAGTCTGAGGAATCAAACTTGAATCTATTTTTCTAAGACATAAAATAGTTAATTTTTAAGATCTTCCAGCTTTATTGAGGAAAATAATTTATGTAATTTCCACTGAAAATATGGTAGATTATTAAGTACAGACTTAGTACCTGATATACCATTATAATTATTTTAGGGTTTACAAGTATTAGAAGGTATTTCGCAGGGAATGTCTAAATAGTAACGTCTAAATATGTTTGAAGGTAGATGGGCGTGGAAAAGAAAAAGCTGGAGATCACAGGAGTGCTATTTGCCGGAGGAGAAAGCAAAAGAATGGGCCAGAACAAGGCATTCCTTGAGATAGGCGGAAAACCGCTTCTGGAAAGAAATCTGGAAGTGCTGGACAGTATCTGTAGTGAAGTCCTGATCAGCTGCAGGGAGCCTGAACAATATTCTGGATACGGTTATCAGGCGGTTGCAGACCAAATCAAAGGTAAAGGGCCGATGGGCGGGCTGTATTCCGTCCTTCCGGTGGCTAAGTATGACTATGTCTTCGTGGCTGCCTGTGATATGCCGTTCTTAAACAGTGAAGCCATTGCCTATATTTATGAACGGATTGAGGATTATAAGTTGGTTTTCCCGTATGTTCGGGACAGACTACATCCTCTGCACGCCTTTTACCACAAAAATGTGCTTAAAGTTGTCGAGAAACGGATTAAAGAGGACAAACTGCGTCTCTTTGATATTGCTGATGAATGCAGGCATAAGATCGTGAATATTTCTGAGGAGATGGAAGGCAGCATGCTGAAGGAAATGATCGAGGAAAGTTTCCTGAATGTCAATACGCCTCAGGAGTGGGAACTCATTTTACAAAAAATCCAATAATGCTTTGGGGAGGTTAGAATGAAAAAGATTGAGGCAGTAATTCGCAGCAATAAACTTGACCAAGTGGAAAAGGCGCTCAGTAATTTGGGAATCAGCGGGATTACCGTATCTCAGGTACTTGGCTGGGGAAGGCAGAAAGGGAATATCACCGAGGTTTACCGCGGAACGGAAGTATCCGTCCGGCTGCTGTCCAAAGTCAAACTCGAAATCATTGTCAATGATCCGGAAAGTGAAAGCGTTCAGGAAACCATCAGGGAGAATGCCCTAACCGGTAAATTTGGCGACGGCGTCATCTGGGTGACCGATGTTGAGGACTTCCGCCGGATCCGTACCGGAGAAAATTTTCTTGATTAAAATCTGCTAACAGTAATGAATAAATAAGGAAAATTACGGTTATTCTATATAACGTATTTATTAAGCGTTATAGCAATTTAAAGATTGATGAAGAAAATAAGTGATAATCAATTCTAATCGTCCGTAGTTATGCGTGGATGGGGTTGCAATACTACCAGACGTTGCATATTATTATACCTAGGTATTAGCACTCATCTTGATTGAGTGCTAACAATAAAGCGAAATATAAAAATATAAAGGTTTCAAGGAGGGAAATTATTTTATGAAACTCAAACCGTTGGCTGACAGGGTAATTATTAAAGCGGTCCCGTCTGAGGAAAGAACTAAGAGCGGGATCATTATGCCCGACACCGCAAAAGAAAAGCCTCAGGAAGGCGAAGTGATTGCCGTAGGTCCTGGAAAAGTTGAAAAAGGGGAAAGAATCCCAATGGAAGTTAACGTCGGCGACCGCGTGATTTATTCTAAATATGCCGGCACAGAAGTTAAATATGACGGAAACGAATATTTGATTTTAAGAGAAGCCGATATTCAGGCAGTCATTGGTTAAGTAACAGCCCAGTATTACTTATCAGATAACATTCCAAAGTATTTTTTGATAGAATTAAAGGAGGAACATTTAGGTGGCTAAACAAATCATTTTTAACGAAGATGCCCGCCATGCCATGGAGCGTGGTGTCAATAAGCTTGCGGAAGCTGTCCGCGTTACATTGGGACCCAAAGGCCGCAATGTTGTTTTGGATAAAAAATTTGGTTCCCCGCTAATCACCAATGATGGTGTGACGATCGCCAGAGATATTGATCTGGAAGACCCGTTTGAAAATATGGGAGCACAGCTTGTAAAAGAAGTTGCTACCAAGACAAACGATGTAGCCGGTGACGGCACGACCACAGCGACCGTTCTGGCTCAGGCCATTATTCGTGAAGGTCTGAAGAACGTTGCTGCCGGCGCTAATCCGATGGAAATCAAACGCGGTATTGAAAAAGCTGTAGAAGCGATTGTTGCTGACGTTAAAGCAAATGCCAAGACTGTAGAAAGCAAAGAAGCCATAGCTCAGGTTGCTTCGATTTCCGCTTCTGATACAACGATCGGCAGTCTGATTGCCGAGGCTATGGAAAAGGTCGGCAAAGACGGTGTTATCACTGTTGAAGAAGCCAAAGGCATGACCACTGAACTGGAAGTTGTTGAAGGAATGCAGTTTGACCGTGGGTATGTTTCCGCCTATATGATCACCGATACCGATAAAATGGAAGCTATCTTAAACGATCCATTCATTCTGATCACCGACAAGAAGATCAGTGCGATTGCAGATATCCTTCCTGTTCTGGAAAAAGTAGTTCAGGCTGGCAGACCGCTCCTGATCATCGCTGAAGATCTGGAAGGCGAAGCTATGGCTACCCTGATTGTCAATAAACTCCGCGGAACCTTTACGGCCGTAGGCGTTAAGGCTCCCGGTTTTGGAGACCGCCGCAAAGCGATGCTCGAAGACATTGCTGTTCTGACCGGCGGACAGGTCATCACTGAAGACCTCGGCCTCAAACTGGAAAATACTTCGCTGGATATGCTCGGACGCTGCCGACAGGTCAAAATAACCAAGGAAGAAACGACCATCGTTGATGGCAACGGCGACCAACAGGCTATCAGTGCCCGTGTTGAATCCATCAAGAAAATGATTGAAGAAACAACCTCCGACTATGACAAAGAAAAACTCCAGGAACGTCTGGCTAAACTGGCCGGCGGCGTTGCCGTCATCCAGGTTGGAGCAGCTACCGAAACTGAAATGAAAGAAAAGAAACTGCGCATTGAGGACGCTCTGGCAGCTACTCGCGCCGCAGTCGAAGAAGGCATTGTTGCCGGTGGCGGCACAACTTATCTTGATGCAATTGCTGCACTTGATAACGTTGACGTATCCGGCGATCAGAAAACCGGAGTGGCTATTATCCGTAAAGCACTGGAAGAGCCTGTCAGACAGATTGCTAATAATGCTGGTCTCGAAGGTTCCGTCGTTGTGGAAAAAGTCCGCAACAGCTCTAGAGGCGTAGGCTTCAACGCGATGACTGAAGTTTATGAGGATATGATTGCAGCCGGTATCGTTGACCCGGCGAAAGTAACCCGTTCGGCTCTGCAGCACGCAGCTTCGATCTCCGCTATGCTCTTAACCACAGAGTGCCTCGTTTGCGACCTGCCTGAGAAAGAAAATCCAGCAGCTGCCATGGGCGGCATGGGTGGCATGGGCGGAATGGGCGGCATGATGTAGGAAAAGACCAAACCCATTGATATATCATGCGCTGATAAAAAATATCCCCTACGGGGTAGCGTGAAGGTGATAAAAATAATCTCCTGGTATAGGGGTTATAATAAATCCTTCGGTTAGAGGTTTCTCATTAGTTTGCTGAACTTTTGGGAAGCCTCTTTCTTTTTTTTGTCTTATCATAAATGGTTAATCAATCTCATAAAATAAAATTGTGAACAAAAAATCTATAAGGAATTTCCCTTATAGATGGGCAAAGCAACCATATTGCTTGGTGTAAAAAGTAGTTCAATTTGTAGGCGGCTACTTTTTACACATAAGGCTAGATCTAGGCAAGTTTTTAATTAAATACATAGTTTAATTATTTGGATAATCAAAGCGATCAGGCTTACAAGAAGGGAACAGGAACCAAAAATGATCATCATTGTCTGATAGAGTTTTGTCATAGTCCAATTCCTCCTCTCAAGAAGAATTGGTTGCTTTACCTTTGGAAATTTATTATTCTAAATATATTTGTAGTAGTATATATGCTAGTTATACAAGTTTAGACTTAAAATGTTTGTCTTAAGAATTAAGTAGACTGTCCGAGATGGATGGTCTTTTTAGAGAGTTCGGTGAACGTCTTTGGGTATCTCCGTTGTTTTCGGGGACAGGTTAGGAATGGCCAAATATCTTTCCTCGCAAAAAAACTTTGCAGAGGAACTTGGCCTACTAATTTAGTCATATAAAAAGCGGGATGGCACCTTAAATACTTATTTGGTTAAAGATGGAAGAATAGAATATGCTCAAAAAATCTCCTCTGAAAATATTTTATAGAAAGAGGAGGTTATCTTTTATGGTGCAAACTGCGAAAAGCCCGCCAAACCATAATCATGGAAGTTCAACGCATACATCCTGCGATTACGGGCATTCTCATCAATGCTTGGATATTTCGGGAATAGCTATTTCAACCGGTGATAGTCATGTTCATCATTCAGAAAATTTCGTTTTGTATGAGCATGGACATACGCATTACTACAAAGCTGTTTCGAGCCCTTCAATTCCGCTGAAGAATGGATGGCATGCGCATAATTGGGATTTCTACACGACCGTAGACAACGGCCACCGACATCGAATTTCCGGTGTGGATATGGCGACTCCCGGCTTTTGATCCATTGATTTCGGATTTGCCAATAGGCAATCGTATAATCGATAATTCAGCCCAAACAGGAATTACCAGTAATACCTTGATTTAGCCGGTCATAATATTAAGTAAGAACTCCGCCAGGAGGGCAAGGTATGAAAAAGAAAATCATTGTCGGTTCCATCATCATTTTTTTGTTCGTCATTGGAGGAATGATTACCATAATGCGTCAGCCCGATCCGCAGCAGCTGGTTATCTTGGGCCTGGAAAACCTGAACAAAGCCAATTCATTTTCTTATGCTTTAACGCAGCAGCAGACAGTGGATGGCAAAGCGCGGTTACTGACGAGGATTACCGGCTATAAGAGCGGTGAAAACATTCAGATTCAGGGTCAGCTGGCGGGAAGCAAAGTTGAGATGATTAAGGTGGGTGATGTTCTCTACAACAAGGACCCTTTCAGCAAAGCGTGGGTAAAATTCAGCGATGTATCAGTTGCCCAAAAAGTCTTTCTGGTGGAGCTTAACCCTTTGGCCAGTCTGCAGTTGAAAGAGATCGGTGAGGTGATGCTTAAAGGAGAGAAAGAACTAAACAGCAAGAAATGCTGGGTATGCACGCTAAAACCAAGTGTACAGAATCAGATGATGGAAACTCTATGGACCGGTTTTGAGTACACGCTCTATATCACCAGAAGCACCAAAACTGTAACGCAGGTTGAAGTGAGAGCGCAAAACAAAGAAACCGGAGAACCGATGACCCTGATCCTGGAATTTAAGGATATCGGAAGAAAGATTTCAATCCAGCCGCCTGAAACGGCAGAGTAAATGTCTGGCTTCATAAAAGAAGGTACTGCAAAAACGCTGTTCGAATGCAGTTTTTGCAGTATCTTCTTTTTTATCCTGTTCAACTTGTGATATAATTCAGTGGTAATAGCTTAATGGAGTGGTAGGAATGGAAAGAAAGATTGCGAAGGTGCTGATAACCGAGGAACAGCTAAAAAAAAGGGTGGCCGAACTGGGTGAACAGATTACCAACGAATATTTTGGCAAGGATCTTCTGACCATTGGTATTTTTAAAGGGGCTGTGCCTTTTTTTGCAGATTTGATCCGGCAAATAAGAATTCCGTTGAGATATGATTTTATGGCCGTTTCAAGCTATGGGAGCTCCAACCGTTCTTCAGGAGCCGTCAGACTACTGAAGGATCTGGAAACCAGTGTCGAAGACAAACACGTCCTGATTGTTGAGGATATTGTTGATACAGGGCTTACGCTGAAATACTTGAAGGAAAACCTTCTCAGGAGACAACCCTTAAGCCTGAAGATTGTCACGCTTCTGGACAAGCCGGAGCGGAGACAGGTCGATATTCAGCCTGATTACAATGGCTTTGTGATACCAAATGAGTTTGCAGTCGGCTATGGGCTTGATTATGACGAAATGTACAGGAACCTCACGTATATTGGCGTTTTGAAGCCCGAGGTTTATGAGAAATAAAATCAAAAGAGATTACTCCATTTTACTGCCAGTTAAGAAAAATCATATCATAAGTCTCAGTACTGAAATGTTGAAATGTTGAAAGGATGATGCAAGTGGAACGTGAACTGGTGTTGGTTCTTGACTTTGGTGGACAGTATAATCAGCTGATTGCGCGCCGGGTCAGAGAAGCAAAAGTATATTCAGAGATGATTTCATATAAGACCCCTGTAGAGAAGATTAAAGCCATGGCCCCGAAAGGAATCATTTTCTCGGGAGGTCCCGCTAGTGTCAATCAGGAGGGCGCGCCTTTCATTGACCCGGCAATCTATGAACTGGGGGTACCGATCCTCGGAATCTGTTATGGTATGCAGCTGATGACCGTACAGCTAGGCGGACGTGTGGAGAGACCGCAAGCCCATGAATATGGGAAAACAGAGATCACGATTGAATATAATGAAGGGGTCTGGCACGGACTCAAAGGTGCTCGTCAGTGTTGGATGAGTCATGGGGACTCAGTGCTGGAACTGCCTGCCGGTTTCATCCGGGCTGCCTTTACCGCCAATACACCGGTTGCGGGAATCTACTGTCCGGAAAAGAACTTTTACGGCGTCCAATTTCATCCCGAAGTCAAACATACCCCGGAAGGACAGGCAATGCTTGAGAACTTTCTATACAGGGTATGCAGCTGCCAGGGCAACTGGACCATGGAATCCTTTATTGAATCCCAGGTACAGGAGATCAGGAAGAGAGTCGGAGATAAAAAGGTCTTATGCGCGTTAAGCGGCGGGGTCGATTCTTCTGTTGCCGCAGTGCTTGTTCATAGAGCGATCGGGGATCAGCTAACCTGTATTTATGTCGATCATGGATTTATGCGCAAGAATGAATCGGAGCAGGTCAAGGATACGTTTATTGGAAAGTTTCACCTGAATCTGGATTTCGTCGATGCTTCGGAACGTTTTATGGCTAAGGTGAAAGGAATTTCCGAACCGGAAGAAAAACGCAAACGGATTGGCAATGAATTTATCAGGCTGTTCGAAGATGAAGCCCGTAAGTTAGGCCAGATTGATTTTCTGGTACAGGGTACGCTTTATCCGGATATTGTAGAAAGCGGCACCGAAACGGCTGAAACCATTAAAACGCACCACAATGTTGGCGGGCTGCCTGAAGATATGCAGTTCGAACTGATCGAACCTTTACGGATGCTTTTTAAGGATGAAGTCCGGGAAGTCGGACTGGAACTTGGCTTGCCGGAAGAGATTGTCTGGCGCCAGCCATTCCCAGGCCCGGGGCTTGCAATCCGTATCATCGGCGAAATCACGCCGGAAAAGCTGGATCATTTAAGAGAAGCGGATGCAATTGTCAGGGAAGAGATTATTAAAGCCGGACTCCACATGGAGGTATGGCAATACTTTGCGGTGTTGCCCTCTATCCGCAGTGTCGGCGTGATGGGAGATGGACGCACGTACGGTTATCCCATCGTCTTAAGGGCGGTCACGAGTGACGATGCGATGACGGCCGACTGGGCAAAGCTGCCGTACGAACTGCTCGAAGTCATCTCGAACAGGATCGTCAATGAAGTCCACGGTGTGAACCGCGTGGTTTATGACATTACCTCTAAACCCCCCGGAACGATTGAGTGGGAATAATGGCGCGAAGTCCAGGAAGCCTTGAGAATACTGATTATTTTAAAGGGGTGAAATCAGTGTTGATGCTGATTTGATACTAACTTCGTAACCACCTACAAATTACAGAAGGATAAAACGTCCTCTGGAAACGACGAGTTTTCAGAGGACGTTTTTATGTTCTTCTCCAATTTTTCTTGGGCTGGAATTTGCAGCAATCATCAGCGGTGTCAGACCAGTTGAATTTCCACTCGGCATATTCTTCTTCGGTGATTTTGCCGTCTGATAATTCCTGTTTTCGGAGATTCCATCACAATTGTGTTTAATATGCAAATAAGCCAGGACGGTCACTCTGACTGTCCTCGCTTTGCAAAAGTCAGAAGATTACAGATGCAACGCAACGAGGAAACCTTCCCAGTTGCGAACACGGGATTGCGAGCCTGTGCGCAGTCTCCGACCGTAGCAAAATCATCCGTTAGCATCCAAGCAAGCGAAAGGAGAACAGAATATGCTCCCGTTCCTCTGGGTCATCCAGATTAAAACGGTACAATTCATTGATTTTTTCAAGGCGGTATACAGCAGTGTTGCGGTGGATAAACAGCTGCTGAGCCGTCAATAAATAACTGCGCTCAGACTGCAGGTAGTTGCGCAGCGTCAGGCTATACGACGTCCCATATTCGTCGTCGTAATCCTTTAGGTACCGGACTCCAGGATGGACGCAATGGCGGCAGAAATCCCTGTCCGGTTCGAAAACGAGCACATCGATCGCGCAGTCGCGAAAGTGTGTCAAGCTTTTGTTTTGTTCAATTCCTCGTTTTACCGCGATTGACGCCTGCCTATGGTAAATCGCCACCTCTCCAAGATTGACAAATTGGGCACTCACACCTACAAATAACGGGATCACACTCGGAATTGTCGATAACAGCTGGTCCTCTGCAAATGCGTCCGCCTGATGACAGAAAACGAGCTGTTCCTGAAAAATAAGACCGATCGTCTTTTTAAAGCACTCGCTCAGGCCACTGAGATACATCATAAGGTTGCCGTTCGTTGGCGCTCCGTTTATTTTGCAAACGGTCACCTGATAAGAGACATCCTCATCCCAATCCATCAGTGCAATGAGCTTTTTTTGGTTGTATTCCGCCAGGCTCCCTGAGGACAAGGCTTCGAATACGATCGACTGTGCGAAATTAATGAAAGTGCTGCCAGTCGTGTTCTGAGCGATCGAGGCAAGCGCAGCTTCGATCGTTTTGGCCAGGCATAGTTCACGCGGCGTGATCGGGTGATTCATGCATAACACGCATTGCCCAATCAGGTTGTCGTCTTTATCGCAGTAGCTGACCATGATTCCGTAGGAGTAAGGCGCAGCCACGGGTTCCTCATATACGAGTCGATTATGCCGAACGGGAATCAGCTTTATGGAATTGCTGGAATTCATCATGTGTATGGATTTTAGGGAGGACTTGTTCAATTTGATATACTCGTCCCAAAACTGGTTGATTTCACCGGGTTTATAGTTTTTGGAATATGCAATGAGATTCAGCTTCAGGTCTACAATTAATATCGGGCCAATCAGGTTGTTGCAGGCGTCCACTATGCGCTGCTCGGGATGCTCCAGCTGCGCGCTCTCAAAAACCATACTTTCCCAATTGTTATAAAACTCAAAGCAATCGATGATTTTGCTGGATATCTCGTCCATATCCAAGGACCGTAAACTGATGACGTCGTTGCCATGTGTCAGCAAAACTTCTTCGGACGTATTCCCGCTCAAAAAATCCTTTGCCCTGCCGATATAGATATGCCGACGGCCCTTCGGGGAAAAACTGGACAAAAACTGCATTCCCTCGATTTCATCAGCGCCGCCAGTCATGGTCAGAATGGGGTCATATTCCTTCAGCCATTGTGCGAGCATCCAAATATTCAGTTTCATACAGCCTCCCGATATTCACTGTACGCGCGATACAGTTTCTTAAATGAAAGACACCTCAACAATTGTCGTTTCGATATATAGCATATAAGCCGACACCAAGTTATTATTAAATTATACTGAATATCCGCATTTTTCACAAGTTGGCATTGGAAACAACTGGTGTCGCTTTTCCGAGCAATGTCTCGGAGGCCCTATCTACACACCTTAGAGTTAATGCTCAGATTACTGTAATCATTGATGCAGGCCGATGGCAGTGGCTGCGCATTCCGTTGGAGAATCTGATTATTGGTCAGCTGAGCGGCGCACATACAGTACTTATAAACAAAACAGATCTTGTGAGTCCGGAAGAAGCGGAAGCGGTGGAGAAAGACGCGCGTGAAATCAATGGAAATGCGATTTATTATCGCGTAAGTGGTATAGCGGAAATTGGTGCTAATATTTTACAGGCAATGCTGGGTGGCGAATCATAACGTCATGCAGCAAACATATTAGACTTGCAGGTAAAAAATTGCCTGAAAAATCAAAGGAGGAATGACATATTTCGGAAATCAGCGATATCGCTCTAGCCGTCGAATTTGGGAAACAGAGAATTGTCGACGCCGTTAACGCTTCATCTATTATCCGTGTGATTTAGACGAAAAGGTACTCGAAACTCTGATCGACAATAAAATTAATATGACGGAGGAAAAATTATGATGACCCCAAAACAGAATGCGCTGGAATCTATCTACGGCGGAAAGCCGGAATATGTGCCGCTTTCTCACGAAGATGTTCAATTAGCCGGCATGGCCTCTCTTGATCAGGAAGCGCCGTTAATGAGAAATGGTACTGATATTTTTGGCGTTCCTTGGGTAGCAACGAAGGAAGGCAGTATACCAAAGCCAGGATTTATGTTGTTTGACGACGTTACAGAATGGGAAAAACACGTAAAAATCCCCGATGTCGCCTCTATGGACTTTAAGGCTATGGCTGAGGCGGAAATAAATAGGAGGCCGCCGAGTGACGGGGAAGAGAAACTCGTTGAGATTATGGATGGCTTAGGACCATTTCAACGGTTGGTGTCTTTTATGACCTTTGAAGAAGCACTTTGCGCTCTTGTGATGGAACCGCAGGCGTGCATGGACTTTTTTGAAGCCGTTACCGAATATAAGATCGCCTATATTAACAAATCAATCGATGCTTACAACCCGGATATTTATTGTCTTGGAGATGACAATGCTACGGCGCGCGGATTGTTCATGTCCCCGGAGACATTTAGAAAGCTTATAAAACCTTATTGGGCAAGAATGGCGGAGGCTGTGACGAAGCGAGGCGTGCTTTTCAATATTCATGACTGCGGGAAATGCGAAGACATTATTCCGGATATGGTCGAAATAGGTGTGAGTTTTTGGCAGTCTGCGCAGCCAATGAATGATCTGGCCGGGATTCTTGATAAGTACCGGGGACAGCTCGCAGTTGAAGGCGGTTGGGATTCGTCGGGACCCCCGTCCTATATTGGCGCAGACGAAGAGATGATCCGCGCTGAGGTTAGGCGTTGCTTGACTGAGTACAAAAAACCAGGATTTTTTTTATGGCCTTCAATTATTAACGAACGCGGCAACAGCGTCTTCGTTGGGGATGATCGATTGGGCGCATTGAAGGATGAGTGGCTTAAATACCGTATGTTCTAAAGATTGCTGACAGCTAGCAAGAATTACATTGAAATATATGTAACATAAAATGGAGGGAAAATTATGCTATCAGAAAAAGAAAAGAAAAGTCCGTTTATCGTCGCATTTGCAATTATGTCGGTATATGTCATCACCATGTCGGCCGGTAACGTTTCGGCAGCACTGGCCAGTATCTCGGCGGCGTTTCCAAACGTGCCCATGTCGACAATAGCCTTAATATCAACGTTGCCGTCTTTGTTGATGATTCCGGCATCATTGATCGCTGGTGCGTTGGCAGGGAATAAAGTTAAATACAAAACTATAATAATCATTGGTATGTTATTTTATCTTGTAGGCGGTCTTGCGCCTGTATTTGCAAATAGTATGACCGTCATTCTGATCGAAAGAGCTATATTCGGTATAGGCTTTGGCTTCATTACACCTATGGGCAATGCGCTTGTTCTCAGTGTCTACGAGGGTAACAAAAGAGCAACCATGTTGGGAATGGGATCAATGGTCATGAATTTGGGCGCAATCGTCATGCAGTTTGCGGGCGGCGCACTGGCTGAAATCGGCTGGCAATACAGTTTCTATTCACACGCGTTGGGTATTCTTTCTTTGATCCTTGTTCTGATCTTCCTGACAGAACCGCCCAAGGTTGAACAGCCTGCGGGAGCGGAGAAACCAAAGGTCAGAATTCGCGGAGGCGTTTTGCTGACAGCATTATTACTCGGCATCTATATCATTTTAATATTCCCGTCCGCCATCCTCATGTCCGGATTTCTGCAAAAGAATAATTTAGGCGGTCCTGCTGTTGCCGGTATGGTGCTGTCGGTATTCACCCTGGGCGGTATGGGTGGCGGCTTTGTTTATGGTCCTTTGTTCAAAGCCATTAAAAAATATGTCGTGGCGTTAGGCTTGCTGCTCGGTGCGGTTGGTTATGCGCTGGTCATCTATTCCGGAAATATCGTTCTCGTTGCGATAGGCATGGCGATAGCCGGCGCTTCATTCTCTATCGTATTGCCGGCCTGTTATATGATCGCCGGCATGATTGCCAGTCCCCAGGAAGTCGCGCTCAGCACATCTGTCTTGTTGGCTGCCGTCAATATCTTTGCTTTCTTTTCAGGTTACTTTATCTCTTTTGTCGGTGCTGTTACCGGAGATATGCTTGCAATGCCGATGGTATGGTGCATGATCGGACTTGCAGTAGCGAGTATTGTATTTATCTTTGTCAATCCTTTGCCGAAACCGAAGCATGCGACAGTAAACGAATAGTTACTGACTAAAACGCGGAAATAACCTTCATAGATTTGCCAGAGGTATGCCATACCCCTGGCAAGTCTGAAGCAACAGAATTGGTAAGAAAGAAGGTTTTGTTATGATCTATTTTTCAGAAAAGTATGTTGAAATATCTTGGGATGAAGTTAATCGTGCTGTTGTAGTAATATTTAAGGGTTATATGAGCAGCGAGCAGCTCAGGGAAGCATTCGAAAAAACCATAGAATGTGGCTTAAAGTACCGAGCAAAAAAATGTTTAACAGATAACAGAAATTTTACAACAATAAGACCAGACGACCAAAAATGGCTGGAAGAAGTTTACATTCCCCAAGCAGCCAGAGCCGGGTTTACTAAGATAGCACAAATTTTACCTCAAAATATTATACAGAAGCAAGTTTTAAACAAATTGGGAACATATACCAAGTCTTTAATCGATTTTCATTATTGTGAAAGCTTTGAAGAGGCTGTTGCTTGGCTAAAAAAGCAGTAATAATGGTGATCATAGAACCGGCATGAGGGTTCTATGGAGCTGATATCGTTCTTATCGTGGGAATGACGCCCCGGAATCATCAATTCCGGGGCGTTATACAGTTACCACCAAGAGTTTTGTTTCTACGGATTTTTGCGGTTTAATACACTTTAGCTCATTTTACTCAACCGTTCGATCCGATAGACATTAGAATATGAAGCCTGATATCGGAAGAATCCAAATCCAGCCCTGTTAACTCGCTGATTCGTTCAATTCTGTATAAGAGATAGTTACGGTGGATAAAAAGTTCCCCTGCTGTTTTAACATAATTTCAGCTCTTATTACATCAGCGTTAGAACACCAGATTATTTACATCGCCGGCTTGCAGAAAATCTTCGTCGGCATGTGCTAGGCCCGTCTTGCCAGAATGAGAAAGGGACGTTATAATGCTATATAGTGTACATAGGCTGTTGTATATCAGAAAGTATAATTATTTTCTGGTATATCTAAGTGCAACTAAGCAGCCGCCAAAGACTTGGCACCAGCCAAGTTTTCTTATAAAAAGGGGTGAATGTCATGAGAATCACGATTTTACCCAAAAGCAAGTCCGGCAGAAAATCCTTCATCCTGGTGATTGTCAGCTGGATTTTGTTTGTCGTGGGTTCCGTACTTCCATACAAGGAAGGGTACTCCGGCTTAGAACTGATCTCGCATAATCCCCTTCAGGTTGTCATTACCGTTCTGATCTTTGCCGCAGGCATTGCAGCGGCCATTATTGGACTGAAAGCTGTTATCAGGAAGAAAGAGCGGTCGGTTCTGGTTTTTCTGGTGATTCTGATCGGCGTGTATTATATCCTGAGTTTTTGCGGCGTCGCTGCGAACGTGTTTTTTAGCTAAACATCTCTTTTGATGGGATGTAACCGTACTCGTTTTTTTAGCAAGTATCGCAGCCTTTATTACAGGAATAAAAGCGGTACGTAAACATAAAGACAACGCTATTCTCGTCAGGATATCCATCATTCTGGGATTTTGTACGATTCTGTTTCTTCTGCTGCACAGCTTATTTATCAATGATTAGAAACGATCAAAATAATTTTCGAATATATACAATAATAAGGTTGAAGGCGTTAAGTGACAGGAAGGGATGATCATATGAAGACAAAGTTATGGCCCCAATCTCGTTCCGGCCGATGGTCGGCTGGACTGAGCATTGCTTTTATTGTATTGATCGTGCTGAAATTGATGGGCGCATTGCCTTTGCCGACGTTTGCAGTAGCTGCATTGGGATTAGCAGGCTTTATTGCCGGAATTGCTGCAATCGTTGGGAAAAAGGAAAGGGCGATCCTGGTGTTTCTGCCAATACTCGTAGGATCACTGATTATCTTCTGGACTGTGGCGGAGATTGTTTATCCACATTAGGCCTTTAATTAATTCCAGCATTAAAAAGGTGGTGCCGTCTTGATCGAAAATATTATCATTTCTTTCATTGTGCTACTGTATGGTTTAGTCATCGGCAGTTTTCTGAATGTGTGCATTTACCGGATTCCGATCGGGAAAAGCGTTGTTGGCGGGAGATCCTACTGCCCGCACTGTGATACGCTGATTCCGTGGTATCTGAACATCCCTGTTTTCAGCTATCTCTTTCTGCGGGGGCGCTGCAAAAACTGCCGGGGGCTGATCTCCCCGGTCTATCCCGCGGTCGAGCTGCTGAACGGGATCTTGTACCTGATTGTCTGGTTCACCTATGGACTGAGCCTGGAAAGTGCTTTTCTGGCAATGCTTTTGTCTGTGCTGATTGTCGTGTCGTTTATTGACTGGCAGAAAAGGGTGATTTCGAATAAGCTGGTCGTTTTTCTGTTGGGCTTAAGTGTTTTGCACGGCGTCTATCAGAGCGTGTATTTTGGAGCTGCGTGGTATACTTGGGTCATTGGTTTTTTTGCGGCTTCCGTACCGCTTTTTTTTCTGAGCTTATTTTTTCCCGATGGCCTAGGCGGAGAAGATATCAAGCTGATGGCTGCAGCAGGGCTTTTTATGGGCCCACCGGTGCTGTTGGCGTTATTCCTTGGTTCGTTGTACGCAGGTCTTACTGCACTGTTACTGATCACAGTCAAAAAAGGATCCCTGAAATCAGAGATTCCTTTCGGACCGTTTCTGTCCCTCGGGATATTTACTGCTATGATCTTTGGAGGGCAGATCTTTCTATTCGCTGTGCCGGTGTAATGGAACGTAAGTAATTTAAAAATGATGATATGAGTAATGAAGAAAACAAGATAATGGCTGACCCGAAATGCAATGAATATGCAAAAGTTCATTGCATTATTTTATGCCCGGGCTCTTGTCTGAATAAATCTATGCTATTTTTCCAAACTATTACTGAATAGCTCTTTGCCATGAAAAATAATTGCGTCTTGAAACGATCAAAAAAAATCATTGCTGTTATCGGAAAGGATCGTGTACCTGCTATGACTAAGCCACAGGCAATCGATGTTATGGAACCAACCAATGAAAATCTACCCAGAGAAAAATTCGAGGAACTGGAAGCTTTTATTAACAGTTTACCAACAACGAAAAGCGCTCTGATTGAAATCTTACATAAAGCCCAGAATATTTTCGGCTATTTACCGAGGGATGTACAACTTTTTATTGCCCGGAAATTAGGAATTCCGGGAGCGGAAGTATTCGGAGTCGTTAGCTTTTATTCCTACTTTACAACCAAGCCAAAGGGAAAACATACGATCAGTGTCTGTATGGGGACTGCTTGCTTTGTCAAAGGGGCGGATAAAATTATGGAAAGACTGAAAGAAAAGCTTGGCATTGAATCCAATGGAATTACACCTGACGGTCTTTTCGGTCTGAAAGATGTCCGTTGCATCGGCACTTGCGGCATGGCTCCCGTTATGATGATCGATGACAAAGTATTTGGCCGGGTGAGAGAAGAGGACCTGGATACCATCCTCGAATCATACCGCCGGAAGGAGATACTGGTATGAAAGTTGGTTCGTTGGAGGACTTAAAAAGAATTAAAGAAGAATACCAAAAAAATATAAATATAGAACAAGGCGGCCAAAAGCCGGAAGGACAAATCAAAATTCTTGTGGGGATGGGCACCTGCGGCATCTCATCAGGTTCAAGGGAGACCTACAATACTTTTTTGGATGAGATCACTGCCCAGAACATAACCAATGCCAAAGTTGTTCCAGTTGGCTGCATTGGCTGCTGTCACTCGGAACCAACTGTTCAGATAAATAAATCGGACGAACAACCGGTTCTCTATGGCAATGTAACCAAAGACAAGGTCCGGGAAATTATTGAGCAGCATATTAAAAACGGCAAAGCAGTTGAAAGTCTCTCTTTGGAAATAAACTTTGACCGGGTGTAAAAGCGGGCGCAGATTACAAAGTACGTAAATTTATTTGGAGGCTATGATGTCAGAAACAGCAAAGAATCTGAAACAGTACCGGATTGCCCTGCGCAATTGCGGTCTGATTAACCCGGAAAATATCTTGGATTATATTGCGGTCGGAGGCTATGAGGCCTTGGGAAGAGTGCTGACAACAATGTCCCAGGATCAGGTCATAGACGAAATAAAAAAATCTGGGCTGCGAGGCCGCGGCGGAGGAGGATTCCCCACAGGTCTCAAATGGGAAATTACAAAGAATCAAGAAAACAAGGACAAATATATTATTTGCAATGCAGACGAAGGTGACCCCGGGGCTTTCATGGATCGGAGCATTCTGGAGGGCGATCCTCATTCCGTTTTAGAGGCCATGGTGATCGGTGGCTATGCGATTGGCGCCGCCACCGGATTCATTTACATTCGGGCCGAATACCCGTTGGCAATTTCTAGGCTGCAAATTGCTTTGCGGGAGGCCCGAGAATTGGGCTTCCTGGGCAAAAATATTTTCAACACGTCTTTTTCCTTTGATATCCAGTTGAAATATGGAGCCGGGGCTTTTGTCTGTGGGGAAGAAACAGCGCTCATTAACTCCTGTGAAGGAAAACGCGGTGAGCCAAATTTTAAACCGCCTTATCCTGCGGAAGAAGGATATTGGGGCTGTCCGACCTGTGTAAACAATGTGGAGACGTTTGCCAATATTTCTCCGATTATCCTCAAAGGGAGCAGTTGGTTCGCTTCCATTGGCACTGAGAAAAGTAAAGGGACCAAGGTTTTTGCGCTGGTCGGTAAAGTCAAAAATGTTGGCCTGGTCGAAGTCCCCATGGGAACAACCTTGCGAGAAATTATCTTTCAAATTGGCGGAGGTATCCCCAACGGCCACAAATTTAAAGCCGTTCAAACAGGGGGGCCGTCCGGAGGCGTGATCCCGGAGAAACACCTGGACATTCCTTTAGACTATGATAACCTGCTCAGTATAGGGTCCATGATGGGATCAGGGGGCATGATCATCATGGATGAAACCGATAATATGGTCAATATCGCCAAGTTTTACCTGGAGTTTACGATGGATGAATCCTGTGGACGCTGCACGCCCTGCCGGATCGGTACCAAGCGGTTATATGAAAAGCTGAATCTCATTACCCGCCGCAAAGGAACGATGGCGGATTTAGATGCCATCAAACAGCTCGCTTACATGGTTAAAGGTAGTTCGCTCTGCGGGCTTGGGCAGACTGCGCCCAGCCCGGTCATCAGTACCATGAAATATTTTTGGGACGAATACCTGGCCCTGATCAAAGACATCGACCATCCTCAGGGGGAAGGCCATTATCAAGCAAAGAATAAAATTGGTCTGGAATCATAAGGAGGCTAACCATGACCCACGTTCAACAAACGCATCCTGCTAAAAAAATGATTGATTTTAAAATTAATCATCAATATCTACGGGTCCCTGAAGGCATCACCATTTTGGAAGCCGCCCATAAAGCAAGAGTTCGGATTCCAACTTTATGTCATCTGGATTTGCATGATATCAAAATGGTCAATCAGACGGCTTCCTGCAGGGTCTGCATGGTTGAGCTAATCGATGAGAAGACAAACCGGAATAAACTTGTCCCGGCGTGCGTAACCACCATTACGGATGGAATGGAAGTACTCACGCATACGCTTACAGCGATTACAGCCAGAAGAATGGCGGTTGAACTCCTGTTATCGAATCATCCCAATGAATGCTTTACCTGTCCCAAAAACGGAGAATGTGAGCTTCAGGCCTTAGCTGCAGAATTAGGGGTTCGGCATATCCGCTGGGAAGGTGAACGGATGAATTATCCGAAGGACGTATCCAGTGAGGCGATCGTCAAAGACGCCAACAAGTGCATTTACTGCCGGCGTTGTGAAACGATGTGCAATAAGGTCCAAACCTGCGGTATCCTGTCAGGGATCGGCCGCGGATTTGAAGCCTTTGTTGGCCCTGCCTTTAACATTCCGATGGTAGAGTCTTCTTGTACTTACTGCGGTCAATGTGTTCAGGTATGCCCTACAGCAGCGCTTACGGAAATTAATCATACCGATAAAGTATGGGAAGCTTTAAATGATCCGGATAAATATGTGATTGTCCAAACTGCTCCGGCTATCCGCGTAGCCATCGGAGAAATATTTGATATGGAACCAGGGACGATTGCAACCGGCCAGCTTGTAACCGCCTTAAAGCGTATCGGATTTAACGCAGTTTTCGATACGGATTTTGGAGCGGACTTGACAATTATGGAAGAAGCCTCAGAACTGATCTACCGTCTGCAGAACAATAAAACACTTCCGATACTTACGAGCTGCTGTCCGGCCTGGGTCAAATTTATTGAGCATCAGTTCCCTGAATTGTTGGAAGTGCCTTCCACCTGCAAGTCACCGCATATTATGTTCGGTACAATCGTCAAAACCTATTATGCCGAGAAGAATGGCATTGATCCGGACAATATCGTGGTGGTCTCCGTCATGCCCTGTATTGCCAAGAAAGCCGAGGCCAAGCGTCCGGAACTAACTAAGGATGAGCATAATAACGTCGATATTGTCGTCACGACCCGGGAACTTGGCCTAATGATCAAGGAAGCCGGTCTGGATTTTATCAATCTGCCTTCGAGTGAATATGACAAACCATTGGGTGAAACCACAGGAGCCTCAGTGATCTTCGGGACCAGCGGCGGGGTTATCGAAGCTGCGCTCAGGACAGCTTATGAGTGGCTGACCGGTGATGAATTACAGAAAGTTGAGTTCGAGCAGCTCCGGGGAGATGGAGGCTTGCGAAAGGCCACAGTTCAAATCGGCGACAAGATGCTACGGATAGGCATTGCCAGCGGGCTCGGAAACGCCCGGACCCTGCTTGAGGAAATCAGAGACGGTAAGAATCAATACGAAGCCATTGAAATTATGGCTTGTCCCGGAGGCTGTGTTGCCGGAGGTGGGCAGCCCTACCATCACGGCAATTTTGAAATTGTCCGCAAGCGTCAGGAAGCCATCTATCAGGAAGATAAAAATAAAAAGATCAGAAAATCTCATGAGAATTCAGAAATCCAAAAACTTTATCAGGAATATCTGGGCCAGCCTTTCAGTGACACTGCCCATAGATTGCTTCATACTCATTTTGAAGAGAGAGAAAGAATCTAATAGTACCGCAGCAAAATATACGCCGAGGCGATCACAATGGATAGAATCATGAACGGAAATCCGATCAGGAAGTATTTTTTGTAGCTGATCGTATAGCCGTTTTTTTCGGCAATCCCTGAGACAATGACGTTGGCCGAGGCACCGACAATTGTGCCGTTTCCGCCCAGGCAGGCGCCCAGAGCCAGAGACCACCAGAGCGGCTGGAGCTGTTCTGGGGTCAGCCCGCCGAGGACCCTGATTTTTTGAATCAACGGAATCATGGTGGCCACGAATGGAATATTATCGACGAAAGCTGAAAAAATAGCGGAAAGCCAGACAATCAGCATCGCCATGACGACCGGTACACCGCCGGTAAGCCCAAGGCTCCATTCAGCAATCTTATCCAGGACGCCGACTTCGACCAATCCTCCAACTAAAACGAATAATCCGGTAAAGAAGAAGATCGTCGGCCATTCAATCGCCAGAAATACCTCTTCCGGTTCCTCATGGCTCAGCACCATGAGCAGCATGCCTCCGGCCAGCGCAATCGTAGCGGTCTCAACATGGATGACGGCGTGCAGCATAAAACCGACAATGGTCAGAGCGAGCACGGCCAGGCTTCTTTTGAGCTGGGCTCAGTCTTTAATATAGTCGTATTCATTTTGCGACAGCAGCAGGGCGATGGATTCCTTATCGGTCTTTAGCTTTTGGCGATAAAGAAAATAAAAGCCCAATAGGGTAACAGCCAAGATCACAATCGTCACAGGTGCCAGGTTCACCATGAAATCCATAAAAGTAAGCTCTGCCGGTCCGGCAATCATGATATTCGGCGGATCACCGATCAGGGTCGCGGTTCCCCCGATGTTGCTGGCTAGAATCTGGGTAATCAAAAAAGGTATTGGGTTTAATTTCAAGGTTTCAGCAATCACAATGGAAACCGGAACGACCAGCAAAACAGTCGTCACGTTATCCAGAAAAGCCGATAAAACGGCAGTCAGTATAGCCAAAGAGATCAGCAGTCTGATTGGATTGCCTTTGACTTTCTTGGCGACCCAAATAGCCAGAAAGCCGAAGACACCGGAACGTCTGGTCAGATCGACAATGATCATCATGCCGATAAGTAAGCCCAGCGTATTCCAGTCGATGTGTTCCACAGCAGTTTCCTGCGGGAATACACCCAAAAGAATCAGGAGACAGGCACCGAGGGCCGCGGCGACAGCCCGCGGGATTTTCTCCGTTACGATTAGTGCATACGTAGCTACAAAAATAACAAGGGTCAGAATCAAGGTCATGAATCGTGCACCTCCATCATTAGTGTGGTCAATTTTTATTGGCCTAACCGGTTAGAATATACCAAAATAGTTGAAATAAAAAAGAGCAGATCCATAAAAGGAACTGCTCTTCCCTGAGAAGTTCAAAATCCTTGTAGTCTGGCAATCCTGTCAGAATATCCTGGAAATGCATTTGGATTCCATTCATTTTGTATTGCATGCATTTCAAATTCCCTGATTTAGACCCATAACTTTAGCGTCCTTCACTTTCGTGAAGTTTGCCCCAACACATTAAAAATCATATTATATTTTATTTGCAAATCTGAAAAATCCTGATCAACTGGATTGTGTCCAGAAAAGAAGTATAGCATCTCCGTTCATATTTTGTAAAGATCAGTTCGATCTTCTCAAATAATATTCAAAATTCTCGAGTGCCCAGGCATCATGGTACAAATTCCCTTCCCGGGATGCAGGGTCCAAAAGTGAAGTGCAATAGGCTGTTCTTTTTCCATCGGCTAGCTCTTGAAATATTTCGAGGTATTTCCATTTGGCCTTTTTGGCAAAGCTTTCGTTACTGTTGGCTTGCTTGGCCAGCATAAAGCAGGTTTTTATGCTTCTGTTCAGCGTGCAGAGGCTTTGGGCCTGACACTTGTCACAGCCGATGAACTGGGTCATATCAATTTCCACGGTCGTGACAAAGCCGACTTTGAAAGGAGTATAATGCACAATCCTTGGTGATAATTCAGCATCGCCATACCCGCATTCCTCATTCCAATAACCGATCCGGTCAATGAGCTCAGGCCGTAACCCCTGAAGACATCCCGGAATAAAATCCATGATTACATCAATGCCGGCATTTCTCAGCTGAAGATAGGATAGATCATTCTTGACCTGAGGAATGACGGGAGGGAGAAATCTCGGATAAGGGTTATCCCGCATGGTTCCTAAGAGACCCACTTCCGGAAAAGCTTCAAATATTTCCATATACCTGGTCAGCCAGTTTTTGGTCTTGATATAGACATCGCTGTCAATCGTGAAGAAATACTGGTTGGGCTTTCTCTTTCTGAGGTTGTAGTTCAGGACATAGATCGGCCCCCGGTTAACCTTCAAGCGTGTTTTGGATTTAATTCTTTTGTCCTGAAGGCTTTTGATATAATTCCAGGTATCATCTTTGGAGTTGCAGTCGATGATATGCATTTCAAAATCTTCGTCTGAATCCAAAATCTTGTTTAGGTTCTGCATGGTAAGCCCGAGACGGTTGAAGGTAACATAGCTGATAAAAGGAGGAGGGGAGGTGCTGTCTGTCGGGTTCTGTACAGAAGGTTCAATGATTTCTTCCAGGATCCCAGGATCTAGAATCTGTTGAAGGATGGTGGCGTCGTCTAATTCTTCCCAGTCAATGTTTTTTGGAACCGCTTGTTGAGAAATTTCCGCAGTAGGGGTGTCAGCGGCTTCCTGAACAGGGAAGGGGCTGACGCGTTTTTGCAGGGCAGAGGCTTGAGCCTGATTAATGGCTTCAAGAACAAGCTGTATCGCAGTTTTGATCAAAATAGAAGAAAGTTCCTTCATATCATCAGTCCTTTAGGGGAATGGGTTTCAACCAATTCTTTTAAATGTTTAACCGGTCGGGCAGGGACACCGACGGCCGTGCAGTATTCCGGGATGTTGCGAGTGACGGCAGCACCAGCCCCGATGATGCTCCACCTGCCAATCTCTTTTTCGGGGATCACCACAGTTTTGGAACCGATTTCACAACCTTCATGGACCTGCACGTTTCCGGCCAGGGTGACGTCCCAGTATAAAGAGGAGTAATCCCGGACAGCCGTATCGTGGCCAATCCTGCAGCCCGGATTTAAGGCTACGTGACTACCTATCCTGACATCCGTCGACAGAAAACTGTTCCAGCAGATGATATTGCCGCAGCCCAATTGAACGGAGTGGCTTATTCGGGCAGCGGGATGAATCAGGTTGGCAAAATATAGCTGAAAACAGGACAGGCTGGCGATCAGACGGTATTTATCCGTCGGTCTCGCGATCGCACATACAATCCAGAGAGGGTGCCCTGTGTTTTTTTCGAGCCAGTCCAGGTTGCCCAGAACAGGATAGTCATTAATAACCTTTCCTTGTTTGGCCGGAGTTTGGTCGATATAGCCCAACAGGTTCCACTGCTTTTTTTCTGTATTGATATCTTCAACGAGCTCGGTAGCTTCCCGGCCAAAGCCGCCGGCTCCAAAAATGATGAGATCTTTTATAGCCAATGATCACACGCCCAATTCAATTGAAAATTTCGTTGATTTGCTTTTTATTTTTAATTTTTATTTCCCTGATGATGCCGCCTATTTTTTGAACGTCGGACGCTGACATTCTGCCGTGAAGCGGCAGAGCCAGAACACTTTCTGCGACTTTGTTGGCTGTGGGTAGATTGTCTGCGGAGGAGGAAGGAAGACCTTTAAAACACTTAAAATTGCTGCAGAGCGGGTAAAAATATTTTCGGCAAAAAATATTGAAGCTTAACAATCGGCTATAGAGCTCGTCCCGGGAGATACCGTATGCGGTCGGATCAACCCGGATAACAAAATACGGATAATTGGCTGTAATTTCTTCAGCCTCCTGGGAGACGGTTATCCCAGGGACATCAGCCAGCACTTGCCGGTACAGGTTGGTAAGATATTTCCTTTGGGCTATTTCAGCTTCCACTTCTTTTAAGAGCAAAATGCCGACAGCAGCCTGCAATTCGTTCAGTTTGCCGTTTATACCCGGTTCGTCCACACTGTAGTCTTCTTTTAGACCAAAATTTCTCAAACACTTGGCTTTCTGCTGGAGGTCCTGATCCCGAAAGATAAGTGCACCGCCTTCGACGGTGTGAAAGATTTTGGTGGCATGAAAGCTGAACATGGTGATATCTCCATAGGAGCCGACCGGTTTATCCTTTATTTTCACACCAAAAGCGTGGGCCCCGTCATAAAGTACTTTCAGGTTATGCCTTGCTGCAATCCGGTCAATCTTTTCGACCTCGCACGGATGGCCGAAAACGTGTACCGGCAGGATGGCAGTGGTTTTATTCGTAATCAGGGACTCGATACGGTCGGCATCAATATTGAACGTGGCTTCTTCAATGTCGCAGAAGACCGGCGTAAGATGATTCCAGGCCAGCGCGTTGGCCGTAGCGGCAAAGGTAAACGGGGTGGTGATGACTTCCCCGGACAGATCCAGGGTTTTGCATGCAATTTGCAAGGCATTCGTGCCATTTGCAAAAACCGATAAATATCGGGTGCCCAGGAAAGCAGCCAGTTTTCTTTCCAGTTCTTGGACCATCTTTCCGTTATTGCTGAGCTGCCTGCTTTGCCATATTATTTCGAGCATGCTGTAAGTCTCCGCCAAGTCTGGCAGCAAAGGTTCGGTAACATAGACCGGTTCAGAAAAACCATCATTGTTTATCATTTTTTTCTCCCCTGGCAAATATTCAGTTGGCTTTGGATGCATAGAATTGAAAGTTTTCGGTTGCCCAGTCAAGATTGTAGGTTTCCTCCGCAGTGGAGTTACAACTGAATAATGAAGTGCAGTATGGGGAACGGGCACCGCTCTGCAGATCCTTAACTGTTTCGTCAAATTTCCAGTGGTATTGTTCTCGGAATAATTTATTCTGGTTTAATTTCTCGTAGATGGTAAAACAGGTTTCTCCGGTTTTGGTCTCTCCGTTTTTTGACAGACGGCAGAAGGATTGACCGGGACATTTGCCGCAAACTATTTGTTGCGGGATAGAAATGTTCACGTTCATCAGAATTCCTGTTTTAAACGCTGTAAAATGATTAGCCCTTAGAAACAACTCCCTGCTGCCAAAATTATTTTCTTCACTCCAAAAGCCAATTTTAGAGATAAGATCAGGGCTCAAGGCCAGGATGCTACCGGGCATATAATCCTGCGAATAATCAGACCTGTTCTTGGTTAATTCCAGATAAACCAAATCATTTTTGATGACTGGGGTAGTCGGAGGCATATTTCGGGGCGGAAACCCGGCATGAATACTGAGTAAACCGATATTCGGAGTATTTTTAAACACCCTTAGGATGTAGGTCAGCCAATTTTTGCTTTCAATCACAACATCCTGATCGACAGCAATAAAATATTGATCATCTCTTCTCTTGGACAGATTTAGATTTGAGGCGTAGACCTGTCCTAGATTGACAGGGAGCCTTGTTTTGAATTTGATCCGCCTGTCCTTCAGACTTTGGATATATTTCCAGGTACCATCTGTGGAATTATTATCAACGATTGCTAATTCAAAGTTTTCCGGCGTTTCAAGGACACTTGAAAGGCTCCTGATTGTCTGGCCCAGGCGGTTAAAGGTTACATAACTTAGGAGTGGCGCTACCATTTCTATATCTCCCTCCACTTAATCGTCTTTTTACTTGATCATCCCTTCAGGTTCTGTTAGGGCAACTATCACTTTATTATATGGGAGGAGTTGTCCGTGGTTACACCATTGCGGTTCTTGCGCAATATTATATTAGAAAGACAACCCTCTCTTTATAGAAAATCTTACCGGCTAAAGGCAGGAGAATAATTTGAAAGCTCTGATTTTAAGCGGAGGAACCGGAACAAGGCTCAGACCGCTGACCTATTCCAAGGCGAAACAGCTTCTTCCCTTGGTCAACAAACCAGTTCTGATCTATCTTATTGAAAAGATAGCCAGGGCAGGTATCCATGATATTGGAATTATCGTTGGGGATACGCAGGAACAAGTAAAAAAAACGGTCGGCAGCGGAGAAACGTGGGGCACGGCAATCACCTATATTCATCAGCATAAATCCCTGGGGCTTGCCCATGCTGTTCGGACTGCGGCCGACTTTCTTGGCCGCGATGATTTTGTGATGATCCTTGGAGACAACATCTTCAATATGGAGCTGGATAGCTTCATTCAAAATTTCTACCAGCAAAAGGCCAACACCAGCGTATTGCTTCATACGGTCAGCAATCCTTCCCAATTCGGGGTTGCGGTGGTGAAAGACGGATTTGTAACAGCGCTTTACGAAAAGCCTGAGAAGTATATCAGCAACTTGATCATCACAGGGGTCTATGCCTTTGACCACAGCATTTTTGCAGCGATTGACAAAATCAAACCGTCCCGTCGGGGAGAACTTGAGATTACCGATGCAATCCAAAATCAATTGGAAAACGGGGCCAGGGTCACTTGCGATCTGGTCCGGGGATGGTGGAAGGATACCGGAAAATTAGACGACATTCTTGAAGCAAATCGCTTGATGTTTGATGCAGCGCTGGCCCAAAAAATCCAAATGGGAAACAATGTGACCATTCGGAACAGTATTATTCAGGGGCCAGTTCATCTGGACGATGATGCTATCATTACGGACAGCTTTATCGGACCGTATACGACAGTGGGCAGGAGAACCCGGATTACAGAATGTGAGATCGAAAATTGTATTATCCTAGAGGATACGCAACTTGCCAATGTCTCCAAGAAAATCAGCGGAAGCTTAATCGGAAACCAGGTTTCCATTCAAGGCAGCCCCGAAAACAGCTCTTCAGCCAGTACTTTTTTTCTTGGGGACCACTGTCAGATCGATCTCTAGTTTGCCAGTTGAGCTGGCCGAAAGAATATAATTTGAGGTGTAGAATATGAGAGTTCTTATGGTTACCGGTGGCGCAGGCTTTATCGGAAGCAATTTTATTAAATATATTTTGCAGCGCAATCAGGATGTTATCGTCATTAATTTTGATAAACTGACTTACGCAGGAAAGGTGGAAAATCTTCAAGACCTGGCAGCTCATCCAAGGTATTATTTTACGCAAGGGGATATCAGTACTGCGAAAGAAGTTAAACGCATTCTTCAGGAATGTGACCCCGATGATGTGATTAATTTTGCTGCCGAATCGCATGTGGACAGAAGTATTACCGATCCTCTGGTTTTCGGCCGAAGCAATTTGATGGGGACTTTAACGCTGCTTCATTGTTTCAAGGAACATTGGGAGAAGAACGGCTTTACGGGAAAACGCTTTATTCAGGTTTCCACCGATGAAGTATACGGAAGTCTTGATAATGAGGCAGAACAGTTTTCGGAGCATTCCATGATTCGTCCAAACAGCCCATATTCGGCTTCCAAAGCAGCTGCTGATTTAATGGCCAGGTCTTTTGCCAGAACTTACGGTTTTCCGGTGATCGTGACCCGGTGCTGCAATAACTACGGACCCAATCAGGATAAAGAAAAATTTATTCCGCATAGTATTATTCAGGTTTTACAGAATATGCCGCTGACTGTCTATGGGGATGGGTCGCATAAACGTGAATGGATCCACGTACTGGACCATTGTGCGGCGCTTGCGGAGATACTTTCGGACGGGGAACCAGGAGAGGTGTATAATATTGGGAGCGGGGAGGAAACATCGAACCTAGAGATGGCCCGGACCATACTGAACATGCTGGGTAAACCGGTGGATGCACTGGTTCAGGTTGCCGACAGGGCCGGACACGACTGGAGATACGCGCTGGATAGCACGAAGCTGAAAACAAAGCTGGGTTGGCAATGCAGGTATCATCTTAACGAGGGAATTGGGGATACGATTCAATGGTATCGGGACAACCGAGCCTGGTGGGATAAATCTGACAGCAAAAACCCGCTGGGATGAATTCAAAAAGATGCTGCCAAGAGTTTGTAAACTATTAGCAGCATCTTATTCGGTTTGTGCTCTCGTTTAAGGTTTAGTAAGATTTTAGAGGGGAGCAGCTTTTTTATAATTTCTGATAAAAGAACGAGGAAACGGATTTAAGGCCGTGCTGGCTTTGGCCGAATAAATGCTCTGTACAGCCTGTGAAAAGTATCCCTTTCGGGTTCAACGAGTCTGCAAATTTTTTGTACAGCACATCCTTCGCTTCATCGGTAAAATAGATGACGACATTGCGGCAGGCAATCAGATCAAAGCCTCGGTCAAACTTGTCGGTAAGCAGGTTCTGCGCCTTGAAAGTCAGATTCCTGGTCAGCGTGTTTTTGATTTGGAACTTCTTTTCAGACTTGTTGAAGTACTTATCGAGAAGATGGGGGGGAGTGCTGGCAAAATCACGCTCGTCATAAATACCCGACTGGGCCTGTTTTAAGACGTTGATGTCAATATCTGTTCCTAGGATACTGAAGTTTATTCCAGGAAAATATTCTGCCATGACGATCGCCATGGTGCACGCTTCCTGGCCTGCTGAGCAGCCCGCGCTCCATATTTTTAAGGAAGATCTGGTCTTTAACAGGTCGGGGATAATTTTTTCCCTAAAGACATCCCATTGCTTGACATCGCGGAAAAACTGCGTGACATTGATGGTTAGATGTTTAAAAAACGCATCGTAGAGGTCAGGTTTAAGACTGAGATCTTTCAGGAAGTCCGTATAATCTTCCTGGTACCCCCTGGTGCTCATGAAGTTCAGGATTCGCCTTTTCATCTGGTTTTCTTTATAATAGTTCAAGTCAAGACCGCTGACATTTTGGAAGGATTTAACGAATCTAGGATAATCCGTAATCATGCCAGTGCTGTTCATCATTCTTTTTATTACTCCTTTCGCTGGTACAACATTTTAAATACTTTTCAAAATATTGTAAAGACCAACTCGTTTTTAATATCAGGTGAATAGATCGATAATAAGTCCTTTAATCTCATGGATTTTTTCCAGGATTTTTAAAGGTTCAGACTGAGAAGAGAGTACTTGTTCACCCAATTCTTCCAGTGCCTTGTTGATCTTCGTTACCCTGGCCATGACTTTCGGCTGACCTCGGTAATCCCAAAAGGTTTCCTCCTGCATATTTCTGCTTTTTCCAAAGGTTGACTGAAGAAAACTTTTGACCATGGTTTTAAATTCCGTCAGATTTTCCAACGATCTGTTCTCGGAGAGCTTTTGCCCCTGCTTTTCAAGGCGTTCCAGAAAAAGTTGCATTTCCTGGCTTTGAAGTTGACGGGAATGTGATAAAATATTGCTGAAGCTGCTTTCCTTTTTTTCTGAAGTTTGATGAAGGTCAATCCCAAAGTTATTTTTTTGGGTGGAACTGTTGATTTTTAGTGACATGTTACTCCCTCCGTGAAAGGATTATAAAATATGAAATCACGCCGGACTTTTCTAAAAATTGCAGCCGGAATGGCGGCATTTGTTATCCCCTGGACGGTCCTGCCTGGGGCCTGGGGGCAGAAACTCGGAAGCCTTCTGGGAATTCCGTCTTCCAGTATTGAATTTGCTTCAGGCGAAGGTACTGTTTGGGTGCCTTCAACCAAAGCGATTTCCAGAAAAGCCATCGAAGATGTCCAGTACTTGTCTCATGCCAATCTCGAAGGCCGCCGGGCGGGAACTGCGGGAGAGACCAAAGCGCTTGTTTACCTGGAAGAACAATTCAAGGCCTTGCTGCTGGAGTCTTTTAGCGCGGACAACTACTGGCAGCTCTTTTCAATTCCTTCGATGAAAGAAAAGATGATTGACGGCAGAGCGCTCTTTCGACCGGATGAAACGGACACACTTCGGGTCCCAGCGGCTAATATCTTAGCTGGTATTACCGGGAATAACCCGGAACAGACACTTATCCTCTCTGCCCATTTTGACCATCTCGGTATTTATAACGGGGAAGTCTATCCGGGTGCGAATGACAATGCTTCTGGTGTAGGCTGCATTCTTCAAGTCATGCGTCAACTGGTGAAGGAAGCACAGGACGGTTTTGCGCCTAAAATCAATATTGCAGTGGCTTTTTGGAGTGCTGAGGAAATGGGCTTTCTGGGCTCCAAATATTTTGTACAGAACCCTTTGATCCCGCTCTCCGAAATCATAGCTGTGATTAACGCTGATACAGTTGCCAATGGGGCCGTGGGCGAGTATATTCTCTGGTCAGCCAGTGAAAGCTCTCAGACTTTGATTGAGACCATGAAAGAAGCCGGTAGAGTAAATGGGGCGGTCCTTGAGCACGTTTCTGGCGGTAGCCATCACAGCGATGAAATATCCTTTACAGGCACCGGCATTCCTGCGGTAACCATTCTGGGCAAGGAGTGGCTGGTGAACAATCATACGACGGAAGACAAAATATCCGCAGTCAACGAAGAGAAACTGGAAATGACGTGCAATATTATCTATAGAGCCATCAAAAGCCTGGCTTACTAAAGCGGTAAGTGTGCTAGTAGAACGATTCGGAGTCCTGTAACAGCTAGTTGCTGCTGTTTCCGTTGCTGTCGGCACCTGTGGTCGTATTGCTACTGCTGCTGCCCGGTTCGAGCAGATCATACTTGGAACGCAGGATAATCAGGTCGACTCTGCGGTTGGTGATTCTTCCCTGTTCTGTGCTGTTATCGGCAATCGGGCGGTATTCACCGTACCCTGCTGCTGACAGCCGAAGGGGATCGATCTCACCGTCATCGACAAGAATATGGACGACATTGGTCGCCCTGAGTACGGACAGTTCCCAATTGCTTCGAAATTCTGCGGTATGGATTGGCAGGTTGCAGGTGTGTCCTTCCACTTTTATATAATTCGGTGAGGCGGACAGGACCGTGCTGATTTTTTTCAGGATGGCCCGCGAATTCGTTGATATTTCTGCCGAGCCGCTGTTAAACAGCAAGGTGTCCTGAATACTGATGACCAGGCCTCGTTCCTCAATGGATGATACGAGTTTATTTTCAATTCCATTTTCTTTCGCAAACTGGTCCAATTTGGCTTTGATCCCCTCTATTGTAAGGCTTTCCTGATAATCCGTATCTCCTTGACCAGTTCCTTCTGAAGGGGTGGTCTCCTGCTCTACTCCTTGCTGGTCGTCCTGGCCTGTCGAAGTTGAACTTTCAGTACTCCCGCTTTCAATGAAAGAATCCCCGGCCTGTGTTTCCGACAGGTTAACCGCAGAAGGTGCCGCACCGCCAAGCGTTATGCTCAGGGATTGGGCCATTGCCCTGAATTTGTTGGCGTCAACCTGACTCATTGAATACATCACAATAAAAAAAATCATTAATAGCGTAATGAGGTCCGAGTAGGTGACAAGCCACCGTTCCTGACCAGGGGGGTGGCCATCTTGTGTTTTATGCCTTCTCATTTTATCACCGCTTCTGTTCTAATGCTTTTAGTACTTTACTCAACTTTCCCACCATTAAATAATGGTTAAAGCCATGATTTTTCTGACACATCAGGTTGCAAACAACAATCGTTCTTTGAAAGACCGTGGAATAGTGCTAAGAAAAGTATCCATAATCATATTGG